>NZ_JABXWD010000615.1 GCF_019173545.1 Candidatus Magnetobacterium casense
GGCTTCCGAGTCCGCACAATCTTCCCTTCCACTGTCGCTCGGGGCATCTTGTTGTGTTTCTTCCTCCAGACGTTCCTTTTGTCTGTCTGTCTGTCTATCTAGCTCACGAGCTCGATAGAGGATTTCGGCATGAAACTTCTTCCAGAAGCTTCTGATTGCCGGGTTTGTGATGAGGTGGTCGATGACGTATCCGCTTCGAATGAGATTCGCAGCGACCTGATCTAGAAACCAGAGCGGGTCTGATTCTATATCACGTTGTTTGTCTGTATCGTAGAACCGCACAGCGTGTTCGCACGATTGGTCCCAGCCAGACGTGTCGTCGACCTCATAGTATTTGTAGACGAGAATCCAAAACTTGGCAGCTGTTGGATACTTCTCGTCTTGTGACGGTAGGTCGGCCACTCTCGTGGCCTCCTTCACTACGTATTGAGATAGCGCAATCGGACGCTTGGCTATCTCAATGTGTGCCGTCGGAAATGCACCCTTGATTGCTGAAAAACGCATTTGTGGTGTTTTCAGCATCAATTGGTAGTGCAGCGTGCCAGTCGTAGGGGCCTTCTCAACCTGACCGGTGATCGACCACCCACGCCCTCTCGCTGAGTGGATCCATTCTTCGACTGTCTCCATCTTCGTCGAGCCCAAGTTGATCGTCAGGCTCCAACATGTAGCTCTCTGTTGTGCATTAGCCATTTATACTAAATGGCGGGTTTCGCCTCATTGCCGGCGGGGCTAGGGGGTAGGTTCCCCCAGGGGTCGTAATACTAACAGGTTGTAGACAACCTGGCATTTGACCCCTGGACCGAACGAATCCTCCTCGAAAACATAGGTCTTTTTGCAAAGTCCCTCTGTCCTGGCCTCGGGTCGGCTTTGGCTGTTTTGTGTTTTGAACTTTGGTGTTCAAGTTCACGCATCCTCGAAGGTAAACTCCGAGCTGCACTGGCTTACCAGCCGGGGCACAACGTCAGGCGCTGTACCGTCGGTGTAGCACCAGCCGATTACGAGGAACGGTGCGAAGTTGTTGCAATCATCGCCCGTGCCCTCGTCCCAAGTCAGCGATGCAGGCATCTTGCTGGCCTTGAATGTATGGCGCCACTTCACGAAGTCGAACTCACGGGTCCCTCCTGCGAGTGAGCCCGGTGCGATTCGGAATTGCTTGGCCATATGCACTCGGAACTTCTCTGTGTTCACATCGTAGGTCGAGCGCAGGGTTGTTCCATCCCACAGCACCTGTCCGCTACCGTTGATGTTTGGCTTCAGGAGGTCGGCGAGGCCGGCACCTGCAGCGACCAAGGCGTTGGTCTTCTTGTCCTTGCAGGCAAGGAGCATCACCGTTACAATCATGGGCTTGTTTGTGTTGTTGTAATCGGGGTTGAGTCCGATGACGCCACGGACACGCAGCGACTTCGGCTTGACACGGTCACCGATACGCTGATTCGACTCCGTTCCTGACAGGATGGAGCCGAGGATTGGCACAACGTCGGCATCCGAGATTGGACCGTTGTGCAGGACGTTGTTCTCCACGTTGAAGCCCACCGTCTTGTTCTCAGAAGCACGTGCTAGA
>NZ_JABXWD010000616.1 GCF_019173545.1 Candidatus Magnetobacterium casense
CGCACTCGGCAGACCCCCAAGAGTTCGTATGCTTCCAAGACTTAGTTATCTTGTGTAGCACCGGGTAGATATACCTAAGCCTAGCGTTGGACAACGCCTGTTTCTTTATGAACTTGATGAACGAAACCGGGAGGTCAATCTTCTGCGAGGGCAACAGTATCCGGGCCTCGTTATTCTGTAGATACCGCCAGAAGTTACCCCACTTCGTAAGGTCCGTGGACTTGAGCCACGCTCGGGGCATAGCCACGCCCTTCCGTTTTATGGAGTCGTTCTGCCAGAAGTCGCAGATGGGTTTATGGATTACTACCGACGAGTCCCCGCCAGCCTTGACGGAGAACCCGCCCATCTGTAGGATGAAGTAGAACAGGGACGTGTCACAAGCCGTTCTCTCAAACAGCCACTCGTCCCGGTCACACTTGGGGAGGGAGTCGTAGAATATAAGGTCGGTTTCAGTTAGAGGCATTGCCAAGTACCGAAGCGAGCTTCGCCTTCAGGGCTGGGGGTAACTCCGGTTTGTTCCTCCGAGAGACGGAGGCCGAATCCTTTTCCTCTGCCGCCACAGCCACCTTCTCGGGCGACATCACGGCAAGCAGTCGGCCTATGGACTTTGACGCCTCCACACGGTCCTTGTTGGAAGCGTCGGGGTCGTCGCGGATACCCTTCAACACCGATAGCGTGGCGTCGAGTTCCCCCCAATGGGACTTACGCCAAGCCGACAGGTCAGATGAATGGTCCTCGGACTTCTTCTTCGGCATCAGAACTTGGACTTAATCCAGTAGTAGGCGTCAATGAGGAACCCGAACAGGAAGTCCTTGAACTGGACCTTCCAAGGCAACCCGGCCTTCTGGTCCCCTGCCACCTGAATGATGTTGTAAACGAAATACGCGGCGATAAGAACGAACCCGATGAAACTCATGGTAACTCCTTATTTTTGTAGGTGCATAGAAATCAACTGCTTTACGTCGCCTTTGATTTCCGTAATGTCACCCTCTATGTTGTTAATTCGCGGGACAATCTCGGAGCATAGCTTCTCCGCTGTCCTAATCCTTACCTCGTGGTCCTCACAGCGAGTGGGGTTGGGCGGTAGCCCCTGCGCCCTGGCCCGCCTCTCCTTCCACTCCTTGAAGCCCAAGATAACCCCCGCAACCACCCCTACGGCTAAGGCCGTCCATTGAGCAACACTAACCCAGTCCACATAATCCTCCTCTCCTTCGTCACTTCAGCAACGCGTACGCCGCGACCCCAGCCGCCGCTACCGTAGCTATGCTCTTGACCTTGCCCCAAGACCGGCTCACGTTCAGTTTATGCTCAGCCATCTTGAACAGACCCTCGGCTTGCAATCGGAGAACGTGTTCCCGATTATAATTCGCTTTCCATTCCTCTGAAATCTCTACCTGTGCCGCGAACTTCTTCTCCCATAAGGCTATCTCTTTGTCCTTGTCAGCGATAGTCGCCGTAGCCAACGAGAACATCCCCTTGAGCGTGTCTATCTGCTGTCGCAGGTTCACGACCAGCGGGTGACTCTCTAACTCGGGGGCCGAAGGCTCGGCGTTCTCCA
>NZ_JABXWD010000617.1 GCF_019173545.1 Candidatus Magnetobacterium casense
ACACCTACCATGCCCAAATCAGGATGGTAGGCTATGCACTCACTGTATGCTCGCAGATCAGGTAGTCTCATGGGTTTTCCTCCAACGGCAAGCAGGGTGTGCGGCGCAGTACAGAATGTGCCCAAGTACAGGCTTGATCTACTGTCCATGCCTGCGATATCCGTTGCGGATCAGCTAAGGTATATCCTTCCGGCGTATGCTCGGCGTCGCTGATGAGGATTTCACCGGTCTTGTAGTAGAGATAATATCGAGCATACGGATTACGACATTGCCCGACAAACCAAAGCTCGGCTTGTCGTCTCACTTGATCATGTAACCACTTGTCCGCTTGTTGTACTGTCATAACCTACCTCCTCTCATGGTGTGCTTTGCATCGCTTCCCACTTCCGCAAGTCCCGCGCCATGGCGGGACCTAGTAAATGGGAAGATCATCTCGTGGGCTTGTGTGTCCGCCAGTAGTCAAATCGGCAGGCAGCTAGAAAGCGCTCAACATCAAAGCGTTTGTTTGACTCTGCGCAAGCCGTAGCGACCGAATGTATAGCTGACAACCATACTTGGTGACAGTCTGCGTAAAGGGAGATATCCGGCTCACACATAGCCAATCTGTACGCTAACCGCTCAGAATGTTTTTTGCTCATCTCACTCCCCCTTTGCCCCTCGCGGGGGCGTTTCATGACGACCATGCCAAAAAGAAAAAGCCGGTAGCATACTCTGCTAACCGGCCTCAGTTGTTCACGCAACTACCGTCGGGTGGTACCGACGGCAATGCGCCTCAATCACTTCACATACCAGACTCTGAGTTATCGAGTCCGGGTCTTCCGTGGCGTCGGCCGCTTCAGCCAACGCCTTGGAGAAGTTCCTCCACCCGGTCTTCCCGGATGAAAGAACCGCTTCAGCCATCTTCTGGATGAGGGCCTTGTAATGACCCTCGGCGAGATTCATTCCATCGGCGGCCCATTGGGCCAGAGCCTTCCCGTTTACTTTGTTCTTTCTCATCCCATCCTCCTTTGCCCCCATCGGGGCGTCTCATGTTATTCCGTTCCATACAGGATCTTGCGAAAGGTACCCCTGCGATGGATTATCCATATACCACTTATATCTGGTCCCCATACACGATACAGACTCTCCCTTGCACCACGTATCCCATAAATGGGACCATGGCACAAAACCCTCGCCGCTCTACTCGCCCTACGATACTTGCCTGTACTCATGTCACTTCCTCCTTCTCTGTTATCCATATTGTTACCTCTACCATACCCTACCATGAGATGATGTCAAGAACTATCTGCACAATGCCCGAAAATAAATACAATTCAATAGTGTGACTTTTTGCAACACTCAACCCCCACTACACTACACCATATCCCCTAGACAAAACTGTCACCCGACTGGTACACTGTACATACACATGTACACCTAACAGAAAAGGATACAAACTATGAGAACAAAAACCATAAAACCACACTCCCCATACTCAGCCACCGCACTCGAACTGCTCACCTACGCCAACCTCACCATGAGCAAACACTGGGTCGCAACCCCAGTCAACATGGCCCT
>NZ_JABXWD010000618.1 GCF_019173545.1 Candidatus Magnetobacterium casense
TTTGAGTTCGGGTATGAGGTGTGGCTCGTCGAGTATGAGGTGGAGGAATAGGGCTCCCCATGAGGTGATAAGCCATAGTATGATGTGCACTATTGCGAGCTCTGCTTGTGAGCCGAAGCCCATGGCTGTGAGTAGTTCTTTGGCGACTGTTAGTATTTCGGTTGTTGCCATTGCGTTCGGCTGCCTTTATGTCTCGTTAAAAGCTTTGTGATGCAATGGTCGTGTTGGTTTTTTAGAATTATTCGGGCTTGCCGTCCCAACTGACGTATCTTTTGTGAGGGTGGCATTTCTTGAATGCGTTTCGTGTCATCTTGTCGAGGTCGTTGAGTTGCTTCTCGATTTTGTTGTTGTGTCTTGAGGTTAGTATTGAGACGATGATTATGATGATTAGATAGAACCCTGTAATGATGACCTTTTCCCACGCGCCAAAGGTGGAATTGTTCGCGAACGTTACTACCGTGAACATGAGTCCGAGAGCTGCGAAGAATAAAGTCGGCGTTTGTGACATTTGGCTGACGAGGCTTTCTTGGCGCCTTATCAGGAAGTCAAGGTGTTCCTTGTCGCGGTCCGTTGCTGTCTTCTTGCGCGTGTTCGCCATGGCTGAACGCGCGTCTGAGGGGGGATAATAATGTTATGATGTTGGAGGTTCGTGAAAGAAATCAAAGCGTCTGTTGATGGTCTTTCGGTTTCTTGACGTGGATGGCGACGTGGTGTTTGTCGTTGGTGAGTTCGACGGTGGCGTTCTTTTGTTGTTCTCGAAGTCGTCGGAGTAGTTGTAGGGCTTCGGTGCCGTCTGGATAGACTTCTTCGATTGTGTCATAGCGGATGCCAGTGAAGTGTTTTTGTGTTGGTTTTCCGTTGATGACGAGGTTTCCGTTTTCTTCGATGTCCACGAGTATGCCGTTGGTGGTCGTGGGCACCGGTTGGAGGTTGTCGTAGGGACGTGGTTGGCGCCACGTGACGGTTATTCGGTGGTTCTTGAAGTAGTGCAGCCAATCTTTCGGTATGGGTTGGTTCATTGTGTGCCTCCGATGGTTTTCTTGTATGCTTCGAACTCTGCGCGTCGTATGGGGTCTGCCATGATTTCGGCGTACAGTTTGAGTCTGTCGTTGGTTTCTTTCCGTACAATTTCTTGGTCAGTGATGAGTATGTCGACGCTTAAGGGGTTGCCGCACTTGTAGCAGTATCGGCTGCCGAGGGTGTTGGTGGTGCCGCAGGAGCAAACTGGTTGCTTGAATTTTTGTGTTTCTTTTTGGACCGCCACGCCGTTCATTTCGAGTATGGCGTTTTCTACTTGTTCGGTTCTGAGGTGGCAGTACGTTTTGACTTGTTGGCTGCCGAGCGTCCAGCCCATGTACCTGCACAGTATCACTTCAGGAAGCTTGCTTGAGAGGATGCTTGCCCGCGAGTGTCTGAACCAGTGGGGGTTGTGCCGTAGGTGTTTGAGTCCTGCTCTTTCGAAGCATCGGTGTATGAGCTTTTCTGCTCCGATGCGGATGAGTGGCTCGTTTCTGTTGCTGTTGGCTTCGCTGACCCAGAGGTAGCTGTCTTTGTCG
>NZ_JABXWD010000619.1 GCF_019173545.1 Candidatus Magnetobacterium casense
CCTTCGAGAATGTAACATCACCGCTGGTAAGCGTTGGACTGACCTGTAAGATATCGGTATCCGCTTGTGAAGTCAGTCCGATAATGTACGAATATGCCGCCCCCTTCTTTGGCGGATTATTCGATTGATAGATTGTCCCTGCCATAAGTTACCCTCCTATAAAGCCGCCATCGCGGTCGATACTGCTAACATCTGTGCGGCGCTGAGTGTGATGTTGTAGAGTGCGTTTGCTTGATAATATCCAAATAGCCCTGCTGCGCTGCCATGTAGTGCTAAATACGTTCCATTTGTACCAACGCCTGCTGTTATTAATGCGCCATCAGCAGCACCGTTATAATATGGCTGCCTTCCAGCGATTCCCATCACGCCCGTTGTTTTTTGCCCAACCAGGATAGACGATTGATCGCCGGATACATATCGCCGATCTGTTCCGCTTCGTATAGGACGAACTGCAAATTGCAGTGTATTCCCATTAGAACATAAACAGCAGTTGGCTACCGCGGCCAAGTTGGTGAATTTGCACAAAACGCTCCATGTTTGATTGTTTGTAACCGTTAATCCAGTAGCAGTAAGCACGGCATTACCAGTCGCATCTATCCAACCATTTACCGCATCCCACGTCAAACCACTTCCAGTGTATGCAAGATTGTACGTTCCAGGATTTGCGAGGTTTACATAACTCGCCGCCAAGCTCGCCGCCCCCTTTGCCGCATAAGCCGCCAGGCAGTTCGCCGCCGCAATCCCACCGGATAGCCACCAGCTAACAGCCGCTGCCCCGCCCCGCGGGCTTACCACCCGTATCTGGCTGCCGCCAAGGAACACTATCTTATCGCCTGCTCTCTGTATCAGCATGCTACCAACTCACCGGTGGGTGAAGTCCAACGCTCTCACCCTCGAGCTTCAGATAACAGATAACGTTGGCGTCAGTGTCGCTGTCCACCCAGATGTCGGAAGCGTCCGTTACCGTTACGATGATAGCCTCTTCGCCCTTCTTCAGCACCACGCCCACGGCTGACGTTGCAGTCTCGGACGTGTAGCCAAGATACATGTAAGTGCCGCCGTTCGCGGGATGCGCCCATAGTCTATATGTTCCAGGCCCCAAGTCCGACTCCTGTACCGGCGTGCCAGCCGTTGATGGTCCTAACTGTCCTAGTATTGCCATAGTTCCTCCTCACCAGCTCACCGGTGCACGCTTGCCCACGCTCTCATTCTCTACCTGGACGTAGCAGATAGAGTTGCCGTCAGTATCAGAGCCAACCCACACGTCAGCTAAGTCCACGACTGTGATAGTGATTTCGTCCACCGCTTTCTTCAACACAACTCCCGTGTTGCTGGTTGCGGTCTGGCTGGTGTAGCCCAAGTACATATACGTCCCACTGTTTGCCGGATGGGGGTACAGCTTCCACGTCCCACATCCCAGGTCAGCAGTACTCAACGCGTACGCGGTCCCCGCTGTCGTTACCGCCTTCTGTCCTAATATTGCCATAGTCTAGCCTCCTAAAATATCAACCACCTATCGTTGACGGCACCCTGTACCATCAACGCTCTAGCCAT
>NZ_JABXWD010000062.1 GCF_019173545.1 Candidatus Magnetobacterium casense
GGGTTGGCCCGGCAACTGAGTGCGGGTTTGCGGACGCCTTGCGCGATGCGCTGATCGAGCAGGGACACTCCGGATGGGTGGACGCACACAAGACCGCCGGGCACACGACCATGAATCCTTACGTGGTGCGGTTCCACCTTGACCCGGAAGTCCAAAACAACGGCGGCGAATGGATCGTGCAGCCGGGATCGCCACTGTGGCCGGCGTGGGTGCGCGCGATGCGCGGGCCGATGCGATTCCGGTTTCCGCTGCTCGACACCGAAGAGATTGCAAATCAGATCAGGATGGGAGGGTAAGATGAAATCCTGCGAAAATTGTGATTCGGACATCATGAACGAATATCCAGACCACGAATGCAAAAAGTGTGTTGAACGCCTTCGCGCCGAGCTGGCGGCGGCGAAGGCCGAACTCGGCAACATGAAAGAGAATATCGAGCGGGCAGTCAAACGTGAAGTTAATGCATGGACACACTTTGACGAGGAAGCCAACGAAGCATTAAAGGTAGGCGTAGAAAACAAGAAGCTCCGCGCCGAGCTGGAGGAGACGAAGAAAGAAGTAGAGCTGAAAACAGTGTGGTATGGGAATATCCCGGCAGCAAATGTACGCCTCCGCGCCGAGCTGGAGGCGCTGAAAAGATCCGCAGCCGACGCCATCATCATCGAACGCCCCGAGGATTATGCGGACGTGCACCGGGATTTACTGCTTGCCGATTTTTGCGAGACCCCGTCGGCATTCGGTGTTCGATGGTTGATCGACAGAAGCGAGGAGTGAGATGACCGACAAAAATCCCCCAGAATATGCGGTGTACTATCCCGAGGTCGAAATCCCGTATCCGTGGGAGGAGGAAATAGCCCGGCTTCGCGCCGAGCTGGAGGCGGCGAAACATGGCATCATGGAGGGCCTGAAATACACATCCGAGGCGCATGTCACAAAAGTTCTTTTGGGTGCACTGACGAGAATGGAGAGGATAGGAGGGTGAGATGACGCGCAAGATAACAGAAACGATGGAGGATATTTATCGACTGCGAAATCAACCTGTGATAGAAAATTGGCACCCCGATTACATGGACGTGGCAATTTCCGAGATCGCCCGTCTTCGCGCCGAGTTGGAGGCGTCCGAGCGAGCCAGTGATATTTTGTGGGAGAGTCTTGCAAAATCCAAATCGGATCACGAGGGCTGTGGCCTGGCAATCGTGATGCTGTCCCGCGCGTTGCGCGGAGCAATGGATCATGTTCCAGCGGACGAGGGCAGGCGTGAACAATGGGAAGCAATTCTTGGGCACTGGGGAAGGGAGGAAAAGTAACATGGGACTACTCTCACTAATCGACCGGATCGGCGCTTTCCTGGGACGCATCACCGCCGACAAACGGCAACAGGAAATCGACCGTTTGAGACGCGAAGCCGACGCCGCGTGGAAAGAGCGGATGATCCGAATCGATGACGAATTGCGGAAGCAAAAGGAGTTGCAGGATGCACAACGTGAAGCAGAAGACAAGCGCCGCCGTGCGGCTGATACTATCACTAGGGCTGATGACTTCGCAGTTATCGACGAAGCCTTGCGCGGCAGAAGATAGCCCGCCACGGCCAACGGAACAGCGGTACTTTCCGACCGGGCGCGACGTGTCAATCGATGGCACACCATACCGGTGCTTTGACGTGCAGGATTATCGCGCGCTGACATTGCTTGTCATAGACTACCAGGCGCTTTTTGACTATGCGGACTTCGTGGAAAAGCAACTGGCTAGCGAGCGCGCAAAGGGTGAGCAATGGAGACTTGCGGCTGAAGACCAGCGACAACTGGCAAACACTTTCCAGCTCGAACTAGGAAAGCAGCTAACCCCGTGGTGGGTGGCCGTAGTCACCGAAGCGGCGGCGATCCTGGTGCTCGGCGGCGCGGAGATCGCGAGGGCGGCGAAATGATAAATATACCAGACGTTCCAAATGTCAAATACGAAACACTCTATCAGAAAACGGCGGCCGGCACTTACTGTTTCGCACTAGTGGCCACAGAAGATTGCGTTAGCACCGTTATCTATTCGTACCCGCGCGGAATTGAGGGATGTACTGTAATGGGATGGAAGAAATGTTCAGATGACGCTAGTGCCGCATTCGATTATATCATATCCCTTGAAAGCCAGTTGAGAGGGTAGAAATGAATCCATACGATATTTTGGGATATTTTATAGGCGACATGATAATGTCTGCCCAATTAGATAAACTAAAGTTTCTTGCCGATTGTGGTATGATAAACAACAATTTTACAATCAATGGTGAGGTAATTGATGACACTTTGTTTTTTCATATCACCGCAACAATCAAAACGGCGCCGGAAACTGTAACCGTGACACAATCATTAGCATTTAGCTTGACACCGCGCCGGTACTTTGGTAGCGTCTGAATTGGAACACTATTATGGGCAGAAAAAATGAAATCAAAAACGGGATCTGAGCAGCTTCGTAGGATCACCTCTGCCCATAGGTGTGTTCCACCTACGGGGCTGCTCAGATCCTATTTTTGAGGCAGTCATGGGTAAACGAAAATCATTATCCCCCAAGGTGCGCTTTGAAGTATTCAAGCGCGATTCATTTAGGTGTCAATACTGTGGGAGATCCGCGAGAGACAAAATATCATGAAACGCGGCACACCTAGACACCCTAAAGTAGCCTGTCTAGCATCTACTCTAGGTATAACACAATACGCCGCCGTTGGTCTTCTCGAAATGCTTTGGCATTTCACGGCCGAATTTGCCAGGGATGGAGGTATAGGAAAATACAGCGATGATGTCATAAAGGCTGCATTGTCCTATGATGGTGATAGTACGACACTTATTAATGCACTTGCTTCATGTGGTTGGATAGACCGCTGCGACTGCCACAGATTACGAATACACGACTGGAAAGAACACGCCGATCAGACCGTTCAAAAGGTATTAGCTAAACACAATCAAACATTTGCACAATGCTATGATGGTGATAGCATCATCTTATCACCATCTAAGATGCCTTCGCCTTCGCCTTCGCCTTCGCCAATACCTTCGCCAATACCTAAAGCCCAAGAGAAAAAACCCGCGCGTGCGCGCGTAGAGTATGATCAAGACTTTAATACATTCTGGTCATCATATCCAAGACGTATAGGAAAAGACGCCGCATGGAAGGCGTGGAAGAAAGCCAGACCTCCGATAGATGACGTTCTACGCGCTATCGAATGGCAGAAGAAAACATGGGCCGACCCGCAATACATCCCGCACCCTAGCACCTACATAAATCAAGGGCGCTGGAAAGATGACCCGGAAACAAGGCAGCCTATAGGTAAAGAGACAGCGGCGCAAAAGATGGTGAGAGAACAGCGCGAATACCTATTGAAAGGCATAGCGGACGAACAACAGAAAAACAAGGCACAGGTGGAAAGTGCGTTTGCTATGTTAGGTGGTCGCCATGAATAGTCTACTCGAAACAGTCCGCAAGGTGATGTGTATTTTCAACGAAGAGTATCCGGGCAAGTTTGCGGTAACTCCGGCCCGAGAGGCGATCTGGCTAAAACTGCTAGACGGGTTTGACGTTGATTTGATTTTTGCAGCGGCGCTGCAACTGGTATCGACCCGGCCGGATTGGCCGCCCGACGTTGCTACTCTGCGTAACTTGGTGGTGACGTACGCCGGTGGGGAACTAGAAGAGCCTAGTGCTTTGGTGGCGTGGGAGCACGTCCACGAAGTGATTAACGGTGGGGATCACAAGAAGTTGACGGCGCTAGAACTTCGCGCCTTGAAGATGACCGGATCAACCTACGATTTGGCGCGGTCCGAGATGCCGGGCGCCGACCGGGCCCACTTCTTGAAGGTCTTTGCCGAACTGTTGCTCGAGCGCCGCTCCGCTCGTGGCACGTTGCCGGAGGTCAAAAATCTGGTAGAACGCCAGAAAGAAAGGCTGTTGAAAAATGGAAAATAGATGTGCAAATTGCGAGTGGTTTTGTGATGGAAAAGAAGGCGCCCAACACTGCCACAGATTTCCGCCTACAACTTCCGGGTGGCCAGTAGTCGATGCAGACGACTGGTGCGGCGAATTCTCATTGGTAGAGATAGAGTAATGCCCGCCAAGGACAAGTGGTTTGATCTCGTTTCCGCTATTTGTATAATTCTGCTTATACTGTTATTTGTGTTTCGAGCTACAGCACAATCGGAAACGTCACCAAACGCAGTAGAATCGATTGTGGACGATTTCTTTGGCGACCTATACCCCAAGCGCCGGGACACCGCGAAAACGTATTCTAGGGCCATCCTTGACGCTTCCAGGCGGTACGGGGTGGATCCTGCCCTGGTGGCTATCATAATTTGCTTTGAATCGGCTTGGAAACGACACGACGTAGGACCACTTGGTGAAAAGGGCCTGATGCAGATCAAGCCAAGACCGAACTACGATCCGCCAACGGACCCTGCGGACAACATAGAACACGGTGTCAAGTATCTAGCGGACAAGATTCGGGAATGTGGGAGCGTCCTAACGGGGCTATCGGCCTATCAATCGGGCCGGTGCACCCCTATCATCCGTCAAGCGCGTTACAGATACGCAGTCTACGAAAGGTTCAAACGCTATGGAACAATCAGAGCGGACAAAATCGGAGCGGATATGTAGGGTTTGCGGGGCTACCTTCTGGTCGTGCACTTCCCAGAAGGCCTGCGGAGACGAGTGTAAAACGAAGTGGCACAAGCGCTGGCGCGCAACGCACAAGTGGAAGCCCGTAAAGACCTGTAAATACTGCGGAATGGAGTTTATAGCCACTTCGCACAACCGAAAATATTGCAGCAACGATTGTTCAGCCGACGCGAAACGAAAGCTTTGGCTGCGTGGTCAAAAGTGCGAGTGCGGGCGGGCGGCGGTGGAGAAATTTGACGGCAAGTGGATCTGCCGCGATTGCCTGTGCCCGGAATACGACACCAGATACCACTACGTTGAACGGCACGCGTCAAACTGGGTGGGACCGGCCGCGGATATGTGGACGCAGACAGGCAGGCACCGCTATGTCTGATAGCCGCTCCCGACTACCCACAGACAGAATAGGCAAGACTCACAGCGCCAAGATAGGCAAGACAAAACTCTACATCACCACGGGTGAATACCATGACGGAACGCTAGGCGAGATATTCTTGGCGGTGGATAAACAAGGTGCAGAGTTGCGGGTCTACGATTTACTAGCCATCTCTATTAGCATCGGCCTGCAGCACGGGATCCCGGTGGCCAAGTACATCGAGCACCTGAAGGGTCAGAAAATGGAGCCGGCGGGTGTGACTAGCAATCCCGACATCCCCATCGCGCAATCCATAGGCGACTACCTGGCACGCTGGCTGGAAATCACCTACCCTGAACGCCTGCCGGTTGACGTGTTAGGCGAAGCCTAGTTCCTGAAGACCTCGAGGACGGCCCACAGCGTAGCCAGGAGCGCCCCTATGCCGGTGCCGATCTGCGTCCATAGCTTCCAGTTGGAAGTGGGCAGCGGCGGATCGGTGATCGCGGACGCTCGCGCGGCTTTACAGTTGGCACGGTGCTCGGCTATGGTAGATCGCAGCTCCTCACGCGTGCAAAGCCCTGGAAACGCCTGGTCACACTTTCCGACCAGATAGGCCAAGTCGCTGGCGACATGATTTATTTTTTCGTGTATGTCAGATAGGTCGCTCAAGTGGTGCCGCCTTTCTAGTGTCGAAGTAGGGCCATTGGAAGTCGATAGATTGTGGCCGATGCCGACGCCGAGGTAAGACCGTTATATTCCACTAATATATCCCGGCCATCAAAAGTTACTGAACACAACCAATATGTTCCGCCGACTCCTATTATATCGTTAGGAGCCATCAAAAAACTAGATGACGTTACATCCGATAGTTGTTTATCGGTGCCGGTATCTACTGCGGACAACTTTGCAGCGTCTATTTTCACAGCGGATACTTGGAAATCCGCACCAGCGTTATTTACAGATCCCGCACACCATAAATTTATCCCGTCAAATGCCATAGAATAGATGCCGGATATTATATATTCATCCCCGCCCGCAGGAGCCGCCGCAGAGTTTTGACCCGATGTGATTATATCCAGGTCTGCATCTGCGGAATTGAATGTCCGCAACATATGAGAGGTAGCCACAATGCCAGTATTATCCGCGATGCCTGCAACACATAAATTAGGTCCGAGCGCACACATGGATGATATAATAGCATCAGCCGGACCCGTCAACGCAAAACCGCCTGGATCTGAAAAGTTTGCACCACCGCAGCCGGTCGTTGGATTTGCAATTGTAGCGCTGCAAATATATCCTATATTTGTTGGAGCACCCGCATAGGCACCAAAAAATATATTTGTTCCGTCGCTACAGATCCCATAATATGCTTGCGCGCTAACGGCAGTCGGTGCATCCCCGGACGCGCTATTGTCGATACTACCGTCTGACCTATTTATGATGCTGATTGCGTCGCTTGTATCGGCAGCAATTACGACCCATGAATTCAGCGTAGCAAGATGATCCGCGTCTGCTATAATAACTTTTCCAGGCGTAATTAAACTATGATTCGCCGCGCTTGGCAGAGCCGTCCCCGTGGCAGCCCATCCCGTCTTCACGTCCCAGGTAGCTATCTCCCACGCCTGGATCTGGTATGTATCCGGGTTTGGGTTTGTGTTGGTAAAACAAACGAACGCATAGGTTCCATCTGTGCACATAGAGTATGGAAACCAAGTAGCACCGGCCGGCGCTGGAAGATCGTCAGTCAAAAGGTCGCTGGTATCGGTCAATACGCCAGTCCGCGAATTGAAGACATCAATTTTATTATGCTGATAGTCGAGTGCTAAAATAAATGGAGCACCATCGGCGTCGAAAAATGTAGCAATATCGACATAAATTTTATCATCGGCGCCGCCGTAAATTGTATTAGGCGTGTCGCACGTCAGCCCCCATGTATTCGCCGCGCTCCAAAGTTTTGTCGTTATCATCCCTTCCGGGTCCGCTGCATCTTCATAGATGCTCGACGGCCCCTCAACAGCAAGGTTGCTGCTATGCACCTCGGCCTTGTTCTGGTTGTAGTTCATATATTCCATTGTAGGCCGATCGCCACCAACCCATCCCGCTTCAACCTTGGCGCTAGACGGCGCAGGCGTTACGGTCCCAGACTCAGCCCAAATCGGATCTATTTTCCTCGGTATCGTCATAGGTCAGGCTCCCTTACGTTGTCCATAAACTCAACCTTTATCCCGGCCGGTTTGAATCCCTTGGTAACTATGTAATTCATTCGCCATTCGTCGATATCATAATAGCGATACGGGTCTATTGTCACGGTATAAGTTGTCGTGGTGTCGTCAATCTTACACCGCGCACCGGATTCGATCAGGTAGTTGAAAAGGATCTCCTGCGTCATCTTCTTGCGGTAGCTCGCCGCCTTTTGCCTTATCAGCTTGCGGTAGTCAGCATCGGACATATTTCCGGGATCGCTGATGGAATCTAGCCCGCGCGTGGTCGTCACATATCCGCCAAGGTCAACAGTAGGATCGCTATCGTCAAAAAAACCATGATGATTCCACAGGTCATCTGTCTCCCCCAAGTGGCAAAGAGTAAACACCCACTCTTCTTGACGCGGTGGGCGGTATACTCCAATCAACTGTCCAAGTAAATCAAGCTGTTCACCTTCGGCCGTGTCGATTCCGGTGTGTGACAGGATGAAAGTTTCGACGTCATTTGTATCCTGCAACGCATCGGATAGGATTGCGACAAGCGCGGTGATGTTTGGCGATTCGTCAAACTGATGGAACAGCCGGTCAAGAAATGTGGTTTCTACGTCCATTAGGTCACCGTGAGTGTTATGTCACCGGCGGCCAACGTGGCCAGCTCGTCCTTTGCGATCGTAATATTGGCCGTCCCTGCGTTCAGCGTGAAAGCCGTAACGATGACGCCCGGCACGCTGTAGATCGGCTGGTAAAGCGCCGTGTAGATGACATCATCACCGATTTTCAGGTCTTCAAAGAACGCCAAAAGGTTGTCTTCTATCTGTTGCGCACCGTCATCTGGGAAAGAACCTGTGACGGCCGTAACGTTCAACACGATGGTACATGCGATCTCAGACGCCCTGTCAAAATAGATCGTCTGCGATTGGCTCGTGGTGTCGTTGTAGACGCTATAGGACGTGCCGCCGCTCGTGGCAATGGTCAACGTTTTGTTGTTGGCGATCGCAGTCGCAACATCTTCATCGCTTCCACCGATGACGCTGACATACAGGCTATTCGCCGGGATGCCGTCCACCGTGGCCGCCGTGTCATTGTCGTAGACATAGGCCGCCGATACGCCGGTCACCGCCGTCACCGCCTCGTAAATCGACGCGCTGTCTTGATCCCCGGACGTGCTGACCGCTACAGTATGCCGCGCCTTCAGCTCTGCGTCTGTTTCGCGCACGCGCCCAGGCACGGCCGCAGTGGCGTTGGTAACAGCGGAGATCCCGTAAACTGCCGTTTTGATTGTGGTGATGGTGCCGATCGCCGCGTTGAAAGCGCCAACCTCCGTGCACGTGGCCGCTACAGTATCGCTACCGGCGGCTGTGAATACCAAGTCTTCATCCGTGGCAAAGATGACTTCCGCGCTCGTGGCGTATCTCGACCCGGCCGGCACAGTCGTTGCGACAGTGGCCGTCAAGGTCAACGTTACGGTTGAGTACGCCGCCGCGCTGCGCTCAAGGCCAATCAGTGCCACAAGATTATCGAGATAAGTTCCTGTAGCATTGGTGATGTCCTTGTCGTCATATACCGATTGGAGAATCTCATTTATCTCAGACTGTATTAGCGCCACGTTGCGCAGGATATGCCCAAGAAAACTGTCCTCGTCTGTGTTAATCGACGATCCCCATTGGGCTTCCGCTAGCGCAACGTACCTATCCAATATATCGGCGTACCTGTCAAGTACTATGCCGGTACTGTCAAAAGTGCTTGTCATAACGGTTCAATCTCCTGTGATATGTCAACGCTACCCCAGTCGGTTTCTACGATGCCCTCTATAGATACGCTGTGCGCGGTCTGTTCCCATGTGAAGGTTTGTATCTTGCGGATTCCGGTAGTACCGAGTATCCGCTTTTTAATTTCCAGTTCCTTTTCGGCGCGGCCTTTGGACATGTCAAAAATAGTCTGATACCACGCCGTGCCCATCGTATCATCGGAGTCTAGATACCATTCGCCTTTGAAGATCATCAAACGGATAAGCGCGTGCTGCGCCGCCTCGGTGCCGTCTTCTGCCCACTTGAATTTACCGTTCTCAAGAACGATGTCGTACACGCCGTTTGACGTGCGGGTTATTCTAACGTCCTTCATTGTGCCTTAACTTTCGTTTGCCCGGCCGCCGTTATTTTGCACTTGAACGTAACAGGGTAATCAGTTGGCGGTGCGCCTGGTATCTTTGGGGTGGCCGAAAATGTTTCTGTCAAGTCGTCCAATCTGGCAACCAATTTTCCTTCCGCTTTTGTCTTTGTCGCAGCCGCTACGATCTTCTTTGTGTACGGCCCAGGGTCCGGAATTGTTGCACCGGCAGCCGGTACGGTAATCGCGCTTACCGTGACAGTATCATCCTGGCGGTGTACCAACGCGGTAGCCGTTACCTTCGTTCCGGTTGGCGGGTTAACAAGTATCGTTGCGACTAGCGGAGTAACAGCCGGTATAACACTTGTCTGGTCTACCGTAACGGTCATACCCTGCACGGCCACTTCCTTAAGCGGCATTAGGCGTCCACCGTAAGGTTGCCGTTGATGCTGACTTGGCCGGTGGTCTTGTTGATAGTAATGTCACCGGCCGGGGATGCTATCTCGATCGTCCCATCGTCAAGTACGGCCATATAGGCAGTCCCAGCCCGCGTGCGCAGCTCGATCCGGTCCGTCTTCACCGAAGCTTGCAACTTGCCGTTATCCCCGTCCGTCTTCGTTGGATAGACGCCCGGAATGAAGAAGCCGTCCGACAAGTCAAAAGCCCGGTTACTTCCAGGGTCTACAATTCCGCCCTTTGTGATCCACTGTTCGAGACACCGCTCGCTGACATGGTAGGTCCCATACGACCCGGCTTGTGGCGCGACGGCCAAAAGACACTTGCCAGATCCTAACAACTGGACCGGAACGTCTTCAACCACCGGTAGCTCAATCCCCGTCCAGTTGTCAGGGTCATCGGCGCGCCGGCTCATAAGACACGGTTGAATTGATACCGTATTGGTTGCACCGTCATAGGATACGACCTTGGCAGGCAGATGCGTATGGACGCCACGCAGGATCTCCCAGACCCGCCGCGTTATCATCATCGAAACTTCGCGCACCCATGACATGACTACAACTCCAGATTCAGCCCGGCTAGGATGTCACCGTCATCGTCTATGTATTCCTGCGTCTCTAGTTCCGTTGTCCAGTCAGAAAAGTTTTCGTTGTTGCCAAAGTGGCGAACCACGGTAATCCTGTGTAGCTTGTTTTTCAGCTCGTCCGTGTTGAAGTGGATCAAGTTATCCGGCTGCAAGTGCGGCTGCATCAACAACGTGAAGTCGTACCCACGGATCTCCGTGTCTACCGCCTCAAACTCGACATAATCATCAGCGCCGCTAGCCGTGGCCCCCTTGTACAGACCCGCAACCTTGCGGACCTTGGTTTTGCGCCGCCGCTTTTTCTTCACCGGATCCTTGTAGTCTATATCGAAATTGAGCATCCGTTGGATGCGTTCAGCGTCCGTCCGGAGCGTCGATTCGGGCGCGGTCAAAAGCATGTTCGGGTCTATCGAAATCCCCTGCGGGTCGTTTGGAGCGTCAACGCTGGATATGTGCAGCACCCCGTCAAGGATGAAAGCGAACATTCCAAAGTCGTTAACGAACCGATGCAACAACAGAAACGCCGGGCCGTTGAACGATTGCGACAGGATGATATTCTGGCTCGGCAAAGTTTCAATCTGCGATGGTAGGCTGATTTCCTTGACGAAGAAATCGACTATCGCCGATACCGATGTCCCGGCCGCAAAGGTCTTCTTGTCTATGTACTTGGACCGATGGTTCAATTGCTGGCTAGTACAATGGATCGTTGTCTCATATCCCGGCCGCATATTCCGGTGGTGCACGTTGTCCACTTCGCCGCGAAATGCCAACACCAGCTCGTCAATCCCGCTAGGGGTCAGGTATATCTCCACCGGCGCCGCGTGGCTGTCCGCGTCTACCAGTTGCGCGCGCGTGGCCGCTGCCAAGTTATAGACCGTCAAGTCCGCTTCGTTCGGCTCGTCCTCGAGATCCTTGGTAATGGCGACCGACATGAACAGGTCTTTGATAGTGATCGTGTCGGTTGCCCCGAAGATCCGGACTTCCACGCGCGGGTTGACTATCTGTGCCATGAGCTACGCCGCCGGGGTGTATTCTAGGGTCCACCGAGACCCTATATCGTCATAGTTTGGATCCGCGTTGGCACCGTCGTTGTCTACTACCCAAAGCTCGCCTAGTTCATAGTATCCGTGGGAGGCTAACAGATCCTTTCCGCAGGTAAGCGCAATGCCGCACACGGCCACATCGTTCGATATGCCAAGAATATCCATGTACCATTTTTCTAGTGTGTTATTCCAGTGAAACCGAAACGTGTAGGTATTGCCATCCAACGCCTTGACGCCGCGATAGTACGGGTTGACGCGCACGTTGATCGCGATACTCATAACCCACCTACGCTTGACTCGGCCGCGTCTATCACGCCGCCATCGGTTGCGTTGGTAATTTGTGTGATCTCAACAACGGTCACGGTCGCAAAGAAAGCATCGGCGTTATCGTCAACGTCCCACTTTGGCTCGATACTCTGTATCAGCATGTTTTCGTAAAGTGCTTCATGCGTCTGGACGTCAATCAATTCCTTGTCTGTAAGGTACTTATAAAGCTTGTCCTTCTTATCCCGCCATGTCTCCGTGAACTGCGAAACGCTACCAGTCAACGCCGCGTCAATCCCGGCTTCTACAGAGAAATCCGGGTTGGCTAGGCAGATGTCAAGCACGCGCTCGACCGGCACGTCCACCGCCGCGTCGGTCGTGGCAAAGCCGGCTTCTATAGGCTTGCGCGTGATCTCCACGCTGTTACCGCCCGATAGACCGGTAAGCGCGGACACCATGACATCCCCTATCATTATCGTTTCGACAGCACCTAAAACGCCGTCCTTTATCTGGCTGGCAGCGTCCGCTATGTTGGTTGGCAGTCCCATCTATCGGCCCTTTCGCTCGCGTCTGATGCGTGCGGCTGTCTCACGATCCCGCCGCTGTGCAAGGCGGTCTACTTCACGCGCCAATTTCTTCTCATCCATATTGGCGGTCCCGGTTATGTTGAACGTGTTGCTGGTCTGCATCGTCACACCGCCACCACCGGCGCCCGCTCCGGCTAGCAGGAACTGTTGTTCAAACGCCGCCGCCTCATCATACTTGGTGCGCCCGCGTACGTCGCCCGCCGCCTGCTTCCCTTCGATCCGCAAATACTCGGCTTCATTCTGCGACAGCGCACGCTCCAGGTCCGCATCCGTTTTCCCGGCCCGAAGTAGCGACCCCTCTGGTAGCATATTCTGAAAGCGCCATACCGCGTTAGCTAGCCTGTTCAGCCCCTTTTCAGCCGTCTTGACCAGAGTATCGAAATTGAGATAGACGGCCGTGATCGCCGCCGCGATTCCAGCGATGACAGCGACGACCGGGTTGGCAAGCAGGAACGGCGCCAAAGTGACAACGAACCAAGTGGCCGCCGCTTTCAGAGCTATCAATCCGGACGTGATTTTGCCGATCGTCCAGATGACCGGACCGATCGCAGCGGCTACCAAGCCCCACTTTACGATGCTGTTTTTCTGTTCATCACTGAGAGCACCAAGCGATTTGATTATCTCATTCAGCCGCTTGACAACATCGGTGAACGCCGGAATCAGCACGCGGCCTAGTTCTCCA
>NZ_JABXWD010000620.1 GCF_019173545.1 Candidatus Magnetobacterium casense
ATCGTACTACCATTGTTCATGATCGCGTCAACTTTCAATTCTCCAGCGTCCGGGTACACATAAAGGACGTTCTTACCCACGAAATAGCTGGTTGGCACGTTACCCTTAACTCCTATCGTGCAACCTCGCCAAGTCACTGCCTGGCTTACAGTGAAGGTGCCTGGGTTTTCCGCCAGGGTGCACAAGTTTCTTTGTGCTGTTCCGATTCCAGTATAGTAGCTACCGCTTCCGTATATCTTGTCCAGTTGACCTGAATAGTTGGCAGGAATAGCAGTGGTGGTCCAAGTAGCAGCGTCCTGTGCTAGATATCCTGCTATCCAGAGCGTCGGCCCCTCTCCCCAACTTGGGGTCAGAGCGGGAGGATTAGGGTTGACATCGGTGGTGCTGGCTCCGTCGTAAGCGATTTCAGGGGTACCGGTGTACCCTGTTATTCTGTATGTCTCGTGTGCAGAGTTAGTTACCAAATTCGTGGTTATGTTCATACTTGAGCTTTCCGTACCATCAGCCACCCTGTAAGCTACATAGTATCCGTACAACGCGTTTGTGACAAGCCACAGGGTTGTCCACCCAGAGGCAGCTGTTATGGTATGTGAATCATTATCGTAGGTCGTGAACAGCAGAATTAAAAGGTTCCCGGACACAATGTCGCTGGGCAGGCTAACAGTATGGGTGGTCGCTAAGTTGTTGCTGCTTGAATTGGTACTCGCAACCACCGAGAATGCCACGTCACTGTTATTGGTTGTGTTGTCCACCCACGCGTTAAATGTTAGGTTGAAGCTGTTCCCGGGTTCTAGGGCTGCGGCGTCCGTCGTGGTGACGTACCCACCGTATCCGGTTATCACGGGAAAGTCGGACAGTGCAGTGTTCCCTGTGGTCAGGTACCAGTTAACCTGATTGTTCCCTCCAAGCGATGGCACGAATGCCATGATCCTGTCTTCCGCCATCATGTAGATCTGCTCCACACCACCGAGAGTCTCTATCCTAGTGTCCAGAGCGGTGGACGATGTGATGAAACCGTTGGTGATCATCCAATCCACATCAACTGAGCAGTTCACAGCCAAGCCTGTGTAGTCTGTGCCGTTCCCTTCAGCAACGGTAAACGTGGCCCTGTACAGGTAGGCGAGAACAGGGGAGGCAAAAAGGAACAGCAGCACAACTG
The DNA here is from genome assembly GCF_019173545.1 of Candidatus Magnetobacterium casense. GTDB lineage: Bacteria > Nitrospirota > Thermodesulfovibrionia > Thermodesulfovibrionales > Magnetobacteriaceae > Magnetobacterium > Magnetobacterium cryptolimnobacter. The sequence continues at coordinate 1,160 of NZ_JABXWD010000620.1, forward strand.
CTGTCAGCAAAGCCAGGCACAGCTTACCGCGTGTGTATCCGGTTCTCATGTTATCTGTCCTCTTCTACTGTAGCCCGGTTATCATTCCACCGGGCGGGGGAGCCGATCGCGGCGGTCGGCGCCAGACCTGCCTCGACCCGGGTGCGGGACACGGCCGATCGACACAAAGCCTGGTGACATCTGTCACGTCGCTAGTGACACTTGCAGGGACATCCAGCACGTCGTCAGGGACGTCTAGCAGATCTGACATGTCCTCCCCACCGTCACCGAAGACGTCTTCCTCGTCGACAGTCACCAGGTCCTCGATGTACACATCGTTGTCCCGGTCCATGTCCGGCCCCTCGAAGAGGTCGCTGAGGTCGTCGTTCAGCGGCCCCGGTCCCTCTATCC
>NZ_JABXWD010000621.1 GCF_019173545.1 Candidatus Magnetobacterium casense
TTGCAGGGGAGGTCAAGGAGGGGGCGGAGCCGCCCTTCTTGTAGGGGGTAGGGGGCGAAGCCCCCATTCTTTCTTTGACGAAGCCACCAACTACTTTCTTATGCACCCAATTGCCTCATCTGAAAATCTATACGCAACAATACCCGTTGCCTCACATAAAAATCTGTTTGTTACAACTGGGATATAGACAACTGTCAAAATCAGGCTATGTGTTTTACTTGCTATTTACGGAGGTTTGAGCAACGGCAGCGAAACAATAACGAGCGTGACATTGAGATGGCAGGGGGATAAAAGTCCCCCTTCTCTGTGTCAGACTACAAGTATTGCAGAGTCTCCTGTTTCAGTTGTGCTATCAGGTCATTAACGGATACGATTTCATTGCAGCGGTATGCGTTTTCGCCGGCAAAGGCAAAGCCCTCATCGAGGTTGCCCTCAACGGCGTTTGTCAACACCTCGGCAATGCAATATGGGATCGTCTTGGGGTCGCAGTTCTTGAGACACTTGTAGGTGCATCTAAACGGTATGGTCTCTCCATTTTTGATACGCTGGACGAACTCACTGTTGATCACCCTCCCGGGCATCCCAACGGGACTCTTTATGATAGTAATGTCTTCTTTTTTGGAATTTATCCAGGCTTTTTTGAAGTTTTCGTGGGCATCGCACTCGTGCGTACAGACAAAACGACTCGCCATCTGGACACCGGAGGCACCGAGCTTGAGAAACCTGGCAATGTCCTTGCCGTCAAACACGCCCCCAGCCGCCACCACGGGGATCGGAGGGTCGAAGGTGTTGGCCACCTCTATGACCTCTGTCACGATCTGCTCAAGGGTAGGAGCCTTGTCGTTGAGCACCTCCTTGTACGAAAACCCCAGATGTCCACCGGCCTTGACCCCTTCGACTATCACGGCATCGGGGAGCTTGTCATAGTCCTTCTTCCAGAACTCACAGATCAGCCGAAATGCCCGCGCCGAGGAAACTATCGGCACCAGTTTGACATCCTTGCCGTTAAGAAACTTGGGCAGATTCACGGGCATCCCCGCACCGGAGATGATCAAATCCACTCCTTCCTCAACTGCAATGGCTGAGAACCTTTCGTAGTTTGATATTGCGTACATGATGTTGACGCCGATCAGTCCCTTTGTCATCTGACGTGCCTTTCTGATTTCGGCACGAAACGCCTCCCCTCCGGTGTCAACATACCTCTGCTTGTTGAGGGTGAGGTCACTCTTCTTTGGGAAGTCTATACCCACGCTGGCTATAACGCCGATACATCCCTCGTTTGCAACAGCGGAGGCAAGGCCGGACATGGACACCCTCACACCCATTCCACCCTGAATGATAGGCGGGTTGGCCTCTATGTTGCCTATTCTTAAGGATGGCAGTTCCTTACAGGTCATTTCTTATTACTCCTTAGCAGAGGCATTAACTTTATCCGTTAACACCGTTTTGATTCTTGTTTTTTATCAGTGCGTCAAGTATTTCCTTGTCATAGGGATTGAGCATTGTGCCGGCATCCGAAACGATAATCTGTCCGTTTATAACGGCAGCC
>NZ_JABXWD010000622.1 GCF_019173545.1 Candidatus Magnetobacterium casense
GGAGCGGTTCTGTTTGAGAGGAATATAGATCGTTTTAAGAAACTCGGCATTACCCTTAATGGCAGTCTAACATTTGGCAGTTTCAGCCGCAACGACCAGGTAGGGGATTTGCGTGTAGGTTACGAAAAAGGCTATGGACAGATTATAGCCACCCGCACTGACTCCGACGACTATGAAGACGGAGACGGCAACCTGGTTCATTCCTTCTACACGCGCTGGAGCACGAGTGCCGCAGTTGGCTGGACACCCAACGATGACACCCTCCTTGAGCTATCCGCCATTAAGAGCGATGGCAGGGCAGCCTATGCCGACCGCACAATGGATGGCTCAAAGTTTGACCGAGAAAACATTGCCCTGAAGTTTATCAGGCAAGACATCTCCCCTGTGTGGAAGAAGCTCGATGCCATACTTTACTACAACTACGTTGACCATGTCATGGATAACTACAGCCTTCGTTCCAACACAACGGGTAAGTATTCCGTCAATAATCCGGATCGGGAAACTATGGGAGGGTATATCAAGTCAACGTTAACGCTTGGAAGCATGACAGACCTCGTTGTTGGGGCAGATGCAAAGCGTGATACCCATACATTCCGCGGCGCCATGGACCAGAAAAGCGCAAATGCAGCCAACGTAATGTATGAGTCCAAATCCAGGGATGAGGATATGCGTTTTAATCAGTACGGCGTTTTTGGTGAACTTACGCAAAAACTTGATAGTGACAAAAAGGTCATTGGTGGCCTGCGTCTGGACATCCACGAGGCCCTGGACAGCCGCAAGTGTGTTGCAAGCAGTATGTGTCCAGGTAATCCCAACAACACCAAAGGCATGTGGGACAGAGATGCCCTGCCCAGTGGCTTTGTTCGCTATGAAGGACAGCTTGGCAGTGGACCGAGTGTGTGGTATGCCGGCGTAGGTCATGCGGAACGCTTCCCTGATTATTGGGAAAGATCGAGATATGAGGCCGGCACAACCTCTACAGCCACCGGTAAAAGCGCATTTTTAAGCATCAACCCCGAAAAGACGACTCAACTGGACGTGGGCCTGCACTGGAAAGCCGGCAAGTTGTCGGGATCAATTGCCGGTTTTGCCGGTAAGATCAACGACTACATTCTGATACGTTGGTCGCCATCCCCTGCCGTCACTCGTAATGTATATGCCACAGTGTTGGGTGGAGAGAGTGACATCACGTATAAGATATCCGGAACCTGGCAGGTTACAGGGGCGCTGGCATACGTATACGGCGAAAACGATACAGACAACAAGCCACTGGCCCAGCAGCCACCGTTGGAATTTAAGTTGAGCGGCCAATACGACAACAAGGTCGTTTCCTTTGGTGCCCTGTGGCGACTTGTTACCACACAGAAGCGTTACGATATCGGATCGGGCGGCATCGTTACCAATGGGATGGATATCGGTACTACGGCGGGTTTTGGTGTGTTTTCGCTAAATGCCGCCTGGCGCCCGACAAAGATAACACAGTTGACCGTCGGTGTGGACAACGTGTTTGACCAATACTTTGCAGAACACCTCTCCAAGAGCTA
>NZ_JABXWD010000623.1 GCF_019173545.1 Candidatus Magnetobacterium casense
GCCGCGGCATAACCATTTTGCTCCGTGATGCCGGCCAAATCTGCCTTAACCGCATGGGTTGATACGTTGGGAGTGGTATTAGTCAGGTAAACATTAAGGGTGTGTCCAGCTGCATGTAATTGATGCACCCCCTTACAAAGCTGCTCCACGAAATCCTGAAACTTCACATAAGTTGCCATGAAAAATCCTCCTTCATATTCGTAGGCCCCGGAGTCATCTTCTCCTATGGGCCTTTCCACCTGATTCAAGTCATAATCCGGTGCATCCGGTCCGTATGCCGCACTAATGGCCGGGGAAGTACCCGCGAGATGGTAGTCATGTGTAGCTGCATCAACAAAAAAAGCAGACGGGCTAACATTCAATATGTTGTCCACTATTGTACCGGGACCAGGAGTGGGGGGCACATTGGAAATAGAATATGTAGACGAACAGGTCGCCAGATTATTCCTGATTATCATGTTGGACGCCCAACCATAACCATAAATAAAATGAATCATGGAGGTTGTCGGTTGATAAAATATATTGTTGCTAACCAGCATATTGGTCATGCGTTCAGGATTATTGCAACCAATATTGCCAGGAGTAGTGGGGTTGGTGCCGTCAAAGGTATTGTTGACAATCCGCCAATCCGGGCCATCGTTTGCATGATTTTCAGGAGATACACTAATAGACCAGCCATGAACACAATTATAAAATACATTGTTGACGACATAATGCCTCAACCCGCAAGCATAAAACCCGTGGTCGTGATACCAGTTATGCCCTAAAGACCATTCAGGAAAGTATGTGCTTCCCATCCAATAACCGCCGTCTAAGAATCCGGTTGTTTCGGTGTTTAATCTTCCGCAGTTGTAAATTGTATTGGAGTCCAAAGTCCAGTCATGTATTTGTTGACCGCAAAAAATCCCTGAGATGCCATAATAGTCCTTGTATTCATACCGTTGGCCGATGTCATGCACAATACAACGATAGATTGTAATATAATTTGAGCCTGGTATCACATTGCAGGCAATCCCGCCCCATAACCCTTTTCTGACTACTAATCCTTCAAATCTAAGATAATTGGCATACCAGAGCATGAACACCGAATGTGCCCCATGCGTCGCCAGGGGTTGACTCTGGGAATTAGTGACATGGTAATGGTCCCCGCTGGCATTTCCGTCTATAATAGAACCATGTATTACTTCGGAAGCATAAACAATAGGATTGCCGCTCGCCCCAGCCCGTTTGGGCTGAATCATGTAACCATAATCAGCTCCAGCATAGGTATAAGTTCCAGTCTTGAAAATGACCGTATCGCCAGGATTAAGAGTATTTTGAGCAGCATAATCAACTCGTGCCACATTCCAAGGATTAGCGTAGGTGCCTGGTGCATCATACGCTCCCGTCGGAGAGGCATAATAAGTCGCCATCGTTTAGGCCGGGTCAGAGGCGGTGATCGGTTCGGCGCTGGCGCTGGTGGTCAAAGCCGAGGTCCAGGCCGCCGTGCTGTCATCTTCCTTAGTGACGGTCAGGGTGGTCCCTGAGATAGACCATTTATTCCT
>NZ_JABXWD010000624.1 GCF_019173545.1 Candidatus Magnetobacterium casense
CGCATCAGGTTCCTGTAAAACCCTTCATGCCTGTTATCGATGGCAATCGCGTTGCGATAACACTCCACTGCCTCGATCCACTGCCCTGACCTCTCGTAATGCTCGGCGATCCTGCCACAGGTGTTTAAGAACTTCATCCGCAGCATCTCCCGCGTGGCCACGGTGCAGTTTTCGTATTGCTCCTGTGCAAGAAAATCCCCGAGGTAGAGCCTGAACAACCCCTCAACCAGGTGCCTGCTCAGACGGCCCTTTCTCAACTCGTCGCCCAGGCGTTCAACCGTGTCCTGGAGCGCCCACGTATCGCACCAGACGTACCGGTTGTTTAGCGTCAGGAACTTCGCCGAGGACTCTATGGCGTCGTCAACCCCCAACAGCTTGCGCAGGCGATGCAGCGTGGTGCGAAGGGAACCGGCGGCCAGGTCTCCGTCGGCATCGGGCCAGAGGCAATCACTGAGGCGTTGTTCGCTCACCTGCCTGCCGCCAAACAGCACCAACGCCTTTAGCATCTCAAGGGGCTTCTGTTGTACCTTGCCGGAGAAGACGACCGGCTTGTCATCTATCAGCAGCCTGAATCCACCAAGCGTGTATATCTTGAACCGATACGGCCAGCCCTCAACGCGGATGCAGGAGTCATCGGGCAGGACGCCGCTTTGACGGATGATGTCCCTGACGTACTCCGGTTCGATCCCAATCTCAAGGGCCCTGGTTAGCAGCCTGAGATTTGAACGCTTTAGAGGTGTCAGATAGAGTAAGCCACTGTCTTTGGATATCCTCATTGCGTCCCTGAACCTCTCGGCAAAGAGCGTATCATCCGGCTTGTACAAACCTGTTAATGCCTCACACACCGTTGCTATGTATTCATCCAGGAGGACGCTGTTGAGGGTGTTTCCCTCAGCCCTACACTCCGCCATGAGACCTTTGGCCTCTTCTGTGTACCCTCCCTCTATCAGAAGGTACACAAGATTATACCTATGGATTAAATGATTAAGAGGTACCCCTGTTTTTTCCGATATTTTAACGGTAATCCTGCCATGTTCAATAGCCGAGGCATACTCGGCCTTATCGGCGGCAATCATTGACATTTGCATGTTGTAAAGTATCTGATCAAGGCTCTGAACTGTATTCATACAGCGTGTGAGTTTCTCAAGAAACCTCTCTGCGCCGTTTCTGTCACCCAATCCCAAATAACCGTAGATACCTATTGCATAAGACTGCACATCCATTATATGGATACCGGTTCTCTCTGCAATCTCGATGTGCTTGTGCATGGCGCTGATGATTTGTTGATATCCCTGGACGTATAGATAATACATCGCCTCAGCATCCAAATACGTTATCTTGATCAGCGGGTTCTCATCTACGACATCAACGATGTATTCCAACATCCTGACTATCGATCCCGCCTTGTTGATCCTCCCCATCCATTGATTGTAAAAGAGGAGGATAGAGCCTATCGTAAACTTTTGAACGTTGTCCCTGGTGGTTCGCAGGATATCTTCCAGGCGGCCTTCCCAACGGGAGATGTCAGGGTGATGGGGCTGAC
>NZ_JABXWD010000625.1 GCF_019173545.1 Candidatus Magnetobacterium casense
GTCAGCCCCATCACCCTGACATCTCCCGTTGGGAAGGCCGCCTGGAAGATATCCTGCGAACCACCAGGGACAACGTTCAAAAGTTTACGATAGGCTCTATCCTCCTCTTGTACAATCAATGGATGGGGAGGATCAACAAGGCGGGGTCAATAGTCAGGATGCTGGAGCACATCGTTGATGTCGTAGAAGAGAACCCGCTGATCAAGGTAACGTATTTGGTGGCTGAGGCAATGTACTATCAATATGTCCAGGGATACCAAAAGATGATCAGCGCCATGCACAAAAACATCGGGATAGCAGAGAAAACCGGTGTTCATCTGATGGACATACAGTCGTATGGATTAGCTATCCAAGGCTATTTGGGGCTGGGTGACAGAGAAGGGGTGGAGAAGTGTTTTGATAAACTCATCTGCTGCATGAATACGGTTCAGAGCCTTGATCAGACACTTTATAACAATGCAATGTTACTGATTGCCGCTGATAAGGCCGAATATGCCTCTGCCGTTGAACATGGCAGAATTGTCGTTAAACTTTTAAAAGAGGCAGGTATACCTCTTCATGGCTTAATACCTAAGTATTATCTTGCTTACGTCCTGATAGAGGGAGGGCGTACAGAAGAGGCCAAGACGCTTATAGCGGAGTGCAGGGCTGAGGGAAAAGCCCTCAACAACGTCCTCTCTGAGTACCTTGCAACGGTGTTTGAGGCACTGATCGGGGTATACAAGCAGGACGACACACTCTTTGCCGAAAAGTTCAGGGAGGCGATGAGGATATCCAAAGACAGTGGGCTACTCTATCTGACCCCTTTAAGGCGTTCAAATCTCAGGCTGTTGGCCAGGGCGCTTGAGCTTGGGATCGAACCGGACTACGTCAGGGACATCATCCGAACTGGCGGCGTCCTGCCCGATGACTCCTGCATCCACATAGAGGGCTGGCCGTACCGGTTCAAGATATACACGTTTAGCGGATTCAGGCTGCTGACGGATGACAATCCGGTCGTCTTCTCCGGCAAGGTGCAGCAGAAGCCCCTTGAGATGTTAAAGGCGTTGGTGCTGTTTGGCGGCAGGGAGGTAAGCGAACAACGCCTCTGCGACTGCCTCTGGCCTGATGCCGACGGAGACCTGGCCGCCGGTTCCCTGCGCACCACGTTGCATCGTCTGCGCAAGCTGTTGGGGGTTGACGACGCCATAGAGTCCTCGGCGAAGTTCCTGACGCTAAACAACCGGTACGTCTGGTGCGATACGTGGGCGCTCCAGGACACGATTGAACGCCTGGGCGATGAGCTGCGAAAGGGCAGTCTGAGCCGACACCTGGTTGAGGGTCTGTCCAAGCTCTACCGCGGTGATTTCCTCGGGGAGGAGCAATACGAAAACTGTGCCGTTGCCACGCGGGAGATGCTGCGGATGAAGTTCGTAAACGCCTGTGCCAAGGTCGCCGAGCATTACGAGAGGTCAGGGCAGTGGATCGAGGCAGTGGAGTGTTATCGCAACGCGATTGCCATCGATAACAGGCATGAAGGGTTTTACAGGAACCTGATGCG
>NZ_JABXWD010000626.1 GCF_019173545.1 Candidatus Magnetobacterium casense
ACCCCTAAGAAGAAGGAAAGAAAGGGGCGGCTCCGCCCCCCTTCAGAACCCCCTGCAAGGGGGCCAGCCCCCTTGACCCCTTCTTGTCGTGTTGACATTGGGTTGATTATACACAACATTTCAATTGTATAGCTGAACTATTACAATACAAGATACATGGCATTCTTACGGGGTCAAGGGGACTATGCCAGCCCACACTACTTTACCTCCTGGAGCGACAAATAAATACAACCACCCTCCTTCTTTGTCTTATGCTGCATGCTATCGAAACGTGCTATAATAGTTGACATGGACGATAGCGTTGTTGTAATAGATGAGGTGTAGTGTATGCATAGATGCGCTGATGCTTCGATTTTAGTTGTGCTTCCTGCCTACAACGAGCAGGATAACATTGCCACCGTTATAGACAAGATACGCGCCGCCTCCATTGCCCACGATATCCTTGTCGTCGATGACGGTTCCACGGACTCAACCCAACTAATCGCCACGGACAAGGGGGTTGAGGTCATCAGACACACCATAAACCTCGGCTATGGCGGGGCACTTCAGACGGGGTTCCGTTTCGCCATAGACAAGGGGTACGATTACGTTGTCACCCTCGATGCAGATGGTCAGCATGACCCAAAATACATCTGCAACCTCTTTGATGCCATGCAGGAAAATGCCGCAAATGTGGTCATCGGCAGCCGTATCATAGACGGGGCCTACAAGAGGGGTCTGGCCAGAGGCATCGGGACGGTTGTATTTTCCGCGATCACGATGCTGTATACGGGCAAGAGATTTACCGATCCAACGAGCGGCTTTCAACTGCTGGATAAGAGCGTCCTTTCGTATCTGTCAAAAGGGGACAACTACCCGCTGGACTATCCCGATGCCAATATCATCATGCTCCTGCACAAGAACAGGTTCACGGTGGTTGAGACCCCCGTGCGGATGTATGAACGCCTCAGGGGAAAGTCCATGCACAGCGGCTTAAAACCGATCATGTACGTCATCAGGATGTTGCTGTCCATTGTGATGGTAATTATAAGGAGGGATTGAGGGTGTCACCAGGGGCAAGGATATTCATTATCTGTCTGGGAATATTTATCTTTGGACTTGTCTTTGAACTTGTCAGACGTAAGAGTTTCAGAGAGGAGCTGTCTATTCTGTGGTTTGCCGTGGCCGTTTGTATAATCATGGGTGCGTTTTCGGATATCCTGATAAACCCCTTGGCACAGATGTTAGGCATCGGTTATCCGCCGATTATGGTCCTGGTGCTCCTGGTGGTTTTGTTGATCCTGTCGCTTTTGTATTTCTCGGTGGTTATCTCTGACATGAAGGGCAGGCTCAAGGAGCTTACGCAAAAAACCGCCTTCCTGGAATACGAATTGAAGTCCGTTAAAAAGGCATCGAATAAGAAAACCCATAAATTATAGAGCGTTTTAGATGTATCTTCTTTATATCTCATGGTAGCACAAGGAAGAAAGGGGCGGCTCCGCCCCCCTTCAGAACCCCCCGCAAGGGGACCAGTCCCCTTGACCCCTTCTTGCGAAACA
>NZ_JABXWD010000627.1 GCF_019173545.1 Candidatus Magnetobacterium casense
CATATCTTGTATTTAATCCAATCGAAATCTGCTATATTATATCTTTTGTTTACAGACTAAAATATGTTACCATGTAAGGAGTAAAAGGACATAACGATAGCGATTACATGGAGGTTATTGTTGATATGCCAGGAGGTTCTTTATCTGACACCCTGACGATCCAAGGCAGAAAAATTGGAGCAGGAGAGCCTGTTTTTATCGTGGCCGAGGTGTCGGCCAACCACCGGCAAAGTCTTGACGTTGCCCTCAGGACAATCGAGGCGGCTAAGGAGGCCGGTGCGGATGCTGTTAAGTTTCAGACCTACACGCCCGACACCATCACCATTGACTCGCAACAGGAACACTTCCGGATACGCCACGGTACCATCTGGGATGGCAAGACCCTCTATCAGCTCTACGAGGAGGCCTTTACGCCCTGGCAGTGGTACGGGCAACTCAGGGCCAGGGCACAGGACGTTGGACTGGTCAGTTTTTCATCGCCATTTGACAAGACGGCGGTAGACTTCCTGGAGGAAATGCAGACCCCGGCCTATAAGGTGGCCTCCTTTGAGATAACCGACATACCGCTGATCCGGTACATGGCGTCAAAGGGCAGACCCGTGATAATATCAACCGGCATTGCAGAGCCGTCAGATATCGAGGAGGCCATTGACACCTGCAAGGGCGTAGGCAACCAGGACATCGCCCTTTTGAAGTGTTCAAGCATCTACCCGACGCCCTTTGAGGAGGTCAACCTCAGAGGGATTACGTGGCTACGGGAGCGATTTGGGGTGATCGTTGGTCTGTCTGACCACTCACCAAGCATAGCCATCCCGGTGGCATCGGTGGTACTGGGGGCGTGCATCGTGGAGAAGCACTTTACGCTGGGACGCCACCTGGGAGGGCCGGACAGCGGGTTTTCGTTGGAACCGCATGAATTTAAGCAGATGGCGCTGGCCATCAGGCAGATTGAGGCAGCCCTGGGAGACGGCAGTTATCGCACCAGTGACAAGGTGCGACGCAACAGGATACATGCCCGTTCGCTCTTTGTGGTGGCCGACATACAGGCCGGACAACCATTCACGGAGGACAACGTCAGGTCTATACGGCCAGGCAACGGGCTGCATCCCAGGCACCTCAAAGACGTATTAGGCAAGCCGGCCACAACGTTCATCGCCAGAGGCACCCCCTTGAGTTGGCAACTCGTTGAAGGAGGCGGAGATGGCTCGTGCTAACCTCCGGGGCATCACAAGGACGGTTATTGAACGCCGCAACAACGTCTATAGTTCCTGCTGTACTTTACTCATATCCCTTCAGAAGTAACTCTATTGTCTCAATATCTTCGCCAGTAAGCAACTTTAGATAGCCTGTTAATGCTACCAAGTTTGAATATTTGATTTAGGATATCATCAATAATAATTGCTTCTGGTTTTTGTGGAAGCATTTTTAATCTCTATGGTTTCGCACTTTCTGGATTCCTGCTTACGCAGGAATGACACAGATGGGCGCAAAATACCATTTCTTGTCATTCCCGTGAAAACGGGAATCCATTTTCAAA
>NZ_JABXWD010000628.1 GCF_019173545.1 Candidatus Magnetobacterium casense
TTCTTTGTCGCTCCAGGAGGGGGCAGCGCCCCCCCGGCTCAATGCGCTCCTGGCCCCCTTCAGAACCCCCCGCAAGGGGAGGGGCGAGGCGCAATCTTGTCGCAGCGGGTCGCACCCGCCCCGGCCACGAAGAAGTCCCCTTGACCCCGTAAAAATGCCATGTGTCTTGTATTTAATCCAATCGAAACGTGCTATAAGTGAGATTTGCTTCCTACGGTCGCAGGCGTGGTTCAGACATCTTTATATGCAGAAATTGGAATATGACATTGTCAAAGTAAGGCAATCTGATAACATAAGAACTGATGGGTCAAGGGGGTTCTGATCCCCTTGACCCCTTATACAGGCATTTCTTTGTTTCCTACTTGTTTCTGATCATCTCTCTTGCGATGGCGATCTTTCCGGAACGAACGAACTCCTTGACGCCCATTGGCTTCATCAGTTCGATAAATGCCTCTATCTTCTTTTCATCGCCGGTGATCTCTATGGTGTAGCTCTTCTGACTGGAATCCACGATGCGGCCCCTGAATATCTCCGCCAGACGCAAGACCTCACCCTTGAGTTCCTGCTTGGGGGTGACCTTTAGCAGGACAATTTCACGCTCAACGTGGTCTACCTCAAAGAGGTCCTGGACCTTGATCACATCTATGAGTTTGTTTAACTGCTTGGTTATCTGTTCTATAATCTGGTCGTCGCCCTTTGTCACGATGGTCATGATGGATATCTTCGGGTCAAGGGTTTCGCCCACTGAGATGCTTTCGATGTTGTAGCCACGTCCGCTAAACAGACCCGACACACGCGAGAGCACACCAAACTTGTTTTCCACAAGAACAGAGATTGTATGTCTCATCTTTAGAACTCCTCTATGATTATTTTACCGCTTTTAGCTTCTTGTCTTCTTTCTTTGGTTCTTCCTCAAACATCATCTGGTCAATGGGCGCCCCTGCCGGCACCATCGGGTAGACCTTCTCCTTCCAGTCGATGAGGAAGTCCATAAACACCGGCCTCTTAACCCTCAACGCCTCCCTGATGACGTCCTCGACCTCCGACGGCTTTGTAGCCCTCAGTCCCACGGCCCCATATGCCTCGGCCACCTTGACGAAGTCCGGGAAGTTGGAAAGATTACTGTATGAGTAGCGCTCCTTGTAGAAAAGCTCCTGCCACTGTCTGACCATCCCCAGGTAGCCGTTGTTGAGGATCGCCACCTTTACAGGCAGATTGTATGCAATCGTGGTTGCCAGCTCCTGGATGTTCATCTGGATACTGCCATCGCCGGCGACGTCTATGACAACCCTGTCGGGGTTGGCCACCTGGGCACCGATGGCCGCCGGAAATCCATAGCCCATCGTACCCAGTCCGCCAGAAGACAGAAAAGTCCTCGGCTTGTCGTACTTGAAAAACTGTGCCGCCCACATCTGATTCTGTCCCACCTCGGTAGTGATTATCGCATCACCGCCCGTTATTTCGTAGAGCTTTTCGATGACGTACTGGGGTTTGATCACGTTGTCTACGTAGCGGTAGGTCATTGGTCTG
>NZ_JABXWD010000629.1 GCF_019173545.1 Candidatus Magnetobacterium casense
CCATACTCCAGCATTGTATTCCTGAGCGCGGTTGCCATCTTGGGACCGATGCCCGGTAGAGCGGCTAACTGCGGTCTCCAGTCCGTCACCTTGGCCGGTGCATCGAGTACGTCATCACCAGCAAACTCCTCAGCGGCGGCAACATCGGGAAAGAACTCGCTCTCTCTCGGTGCCAGAATGTCCTCTTCTAGCCTCTTCAGCGCAGTCACCAGACACGCATCCCGGCTGATGTTCAGGCTGACACCCGCTCGATTCCAGTGATGCAGTGCGGCGATGACCGCCTTGTACTCTCGCCTCGGTCGCTCGTCCTGCCCGTCAACGACGACAAGCCCCTCGTGGTTGCAGCCGAACTGCCCGATGGTGATGAGATAGCACTGGTGTTGTTTTGCACCCGTGCCTCTCATCCGCCAGAGGCTTTCTTTCAGTCTCGTGCCTAGGCTCGACGGCAGGTCACGTCCGAACTTCAACTGGGCGAGTATCGCACCCTTGTTGATATGCACCTTCAGCAGACTCTCGTTCACTGGCGCTTTCATCGGCGAGAGCATGATGTCGGCTCCAGTCCATTCCTCTAAGTTGCCAACTTGGGCAAGTTCTGCGAATGCGTTTACGTTCGCATACCCCCAAGCCGTACTCAACTCAGGTAGCAACTTGCTCAAGCGCGAACTCTTGCTCAGTTCTGACCCGTCGATGTAGATCATACCCATCCTAGAAAGAAGGGCTGGAGTGAAGTGCCTTTTGCCCGTCAACCAAGCCTAGTTGCTCGACCAAAGCCTAGCCTGGTTTTCTACCGCACTCCAGCCCTGAGCCAACACTTCAACGGTCAGTCGCCTTATAGGTCACTTGCCCTAGAGTGGGCTGTTGACCACGAACTCAATGTGCTTGGGTTCACAGTCGTACAGTTTGGCGAGATGTTCGAGCCGGGCCGCAATCGGCAACTTGCTCTTCTGGTAGTCACCGGCAATCTCACCCTTCATCATTTTCCAGTCAGCATACGACCACTTGCCACCTGGGTACGATGGGTCATTAACGGCATCCGGGTTGCCGCCTGCACCTTGAGCCTTGGCCGCGAGTTCGGCGGCTTCCTTGTTGGGATAGACCTCTACGATAATCATCATCCGCTTGAGTCGCTTTTCACCGTTTCGGTCGGTGTCATACGACGACTTCTCGTTGGGGCGACTCTCGGCGTTTGGGCTGGGCATAGACCCCATACGACCCCAGAACGGTCTGCCAACCCGGAGACCAAGTTCTTTGCGCAGTTCGTCGAACTTGAGGTAGTCCGCTCCCCATCGCGGTCCGTAGGTGTGAAACTGATCGTCCTGCCAGCCTGAGACATCGCGTCCCAGCACTTTATCTTTGTACTGAACAAGGCAGGCGGTGTAGTCTCCCTCTTTTGGAACCTTGGACCCGACTTGGTTGGCAAGTTCTACCGCCTTAGCATATGCATCTGGCTGCTCTTTCGCGGTCTCAAAGAGAAAGATGCTGTTCCGGGGTTGGGTTTTCTCCGCATACACTTTGTATGCTAGATACAA
>NZ_JABXWD010000063.1 GCF_019173545.1 Candidatus Magnetobacterium casense
TATACTAAATTGCATTTGCATAGGATTATAGTTTAACATTTTTTAGGGTTTGTTGTGTTAAAAACGTATTTTCATTCAGGGCATGCACATTACGGGGTCAAGGGGGCTTGGCCCCCTTGCGGGGGGTTCTGAAGGGGGGCGGAGCCGCCCCTTTTTTTTTCTTACGGCCAAATGCGATTGCCCTGTATTTTCAATTATACTGGCGCTTTGCACGACAAAATTGTAGGACTGTAGCACATTTTTGTAGTACCACTTTCTATCTCCCAACAAAACAGCCCAAACAACAGTGGCATGACTATTGCATTATTCAAGAAAACGCCCAAAAACAAAGGAGGTAACACATGAAAAAGATCGAGGCCATCATCAAACCCTTTAAACTCGATGAGGTCAAGGACGCCCTGCACGCCATTGGTGTACAGGGGATGACCGTCGTGGACGTCAAGGGGTTTGGCAGACAGAAGGGACACACGGAACTCTACAGGGGCACGGAGTACGTCATTGACTTCATCCCAAAGATAAAGATAGAGGTCGTGGTCGATGACGGCATCCTGGAGAGGGTCGTTGAGACAATAGAAAAAACGGCAAGAACCGGCAAGATCGGCGACGGCAAGATATTTGTCTACAATGCACAGGAAGCAGTACGCATCAGAACCGGCGAAAGAGGCCAACAGGCCCTTTAAAGAAAACATGGAGGATACAAAAATGAAACGAACGATTCTAACGACAACACTACTTGTACTGATGCTCTGCGGGGTGGCCTTTGCAGCGGAGGCGCCAAAGATCGACACGGGCGACACCGCCTGGTTGTTGATAAGCACCGCCCTGGTGATGTTGATGACCCCCGGACTGGGTTTCTTCTACGGCGGGATGGTCAGGAGGAAGAACGTCCTTGGTACGATCATGCACAGCTTTATCATGTTGTGCATGGTCAGTGTAATCTGGGTGCTGTGGGGGTATAGCCTGGCCTTTGGGCCGGACATTGGCGGGGTGATAGGGTCACTTAAGTGGTTTGGGCTGAACACGGTTGGGCAGGAGCCATCGGGTTACGCAAAGACGGTGCCGCACCTGCTCTTTATGATGTACCAGGGGATGTTTGCGGTCATAACGCCTGCGCTTATAACGGGTGCGTTTGCCGAACGGATGAAGTTTTCTGCGCTATTGCTGTTTTCGGCGTTGTGGTTGACTCTGGTGTATGCACCCGTGTGTCATTGGGTGTGGGGCGGGGGCTGGATAGCAACAAAAATAGGCGCCCTGGACTTTGCCGGAGGAACGGTTGTGCATATAAACTCGGCTATGGCTGCCATTGCGGCAATTATGGTCATGGGCAAACGCAGGGGGTTTGGACGGGAACACATGTCACCGCATAATTTGCCGTTGACGATCCTGGGCGGGGCGTTGTTGTGGTTTGGATGGTTTGGGTTTAACGCCGGCAGTGCATTGGGTTCCGGAGGGCTTGCTTCCCTTGCGTTTGTCACCACCAATACGGCTACGGCAATGGCAGCAATGGCATGGTTGACCGTGGAGTGGCTACACAGGGGCAAACCCACTGCGCTGGGCGCTGTCAGTGGAGCCGTGGCGGGACTTGTTGCCATAACGCCGGCAGCGGGGTTTGTTTCTCCGATGTCATCTATTTTGATTGGTATGGTGGCTGGTGTCCTCTGCTACGTGGCAGTCAGCATCAAGCCTAAGTTTGGATACGACGACTCACTGGACGTCATAGGCGTCCACGGAGTGGGTGGAACGTGGGGTGCGCTGGCAACCGGACTGTTTGCCTCCAAGCTCATCAACCCTGCCGGTGCTGACGGGCTGTTCTACGGCAACCCGGCGCTATTGTTGAAGCAGTTGGCCGCCGTGGCTGTTACGTTTGTTTTTGTTTTTGTACTTTCCATTTTTCTGTTCAAAATGGTAGACTTAATGGTTGGCCTAAGGGCATCAGCGGAAGACGAATTTGAAGGACTCGACTTGTCTATGCACGGTGAAAAGGCATACGACAGCGAAAACTAATTTAAAATAAGGAGGTACGTTATATGAAAAATCGTTTAATGGTGGCTCTCTTAGTGTCGATGACAATGACGCTGCTATTGACGCAGGCCGCCATTGTCAGGGCAGAAGAACCTGTCAAACAGCACAAGGATGATCAGGTCAAAAAAGAAGAACCCATCAAGGACTCGGAGGGCTTAAGGCCCTCGGTGACTATGAACATGGGGCTGCTGAACAGGTACGTCTTCAGGGGGTATGAAATAGGTACCAGGAGCATCAGCATTCAGCCGGCCACTACGATATCTTTAGAGGGCTTCAGCATTGCCTATTGGGGCAACTTCGACACACACGAGCGGGCAACCCAGTCGTTCGTTCCCGACAGGCCTGGCAAGGTGAGCTACAACGAAACAGACCTGACCCTGAGCTACACCAGGAGCTTTGACAAGTTGGCCCTGACGGCGGGATACACGTATTATGCCATGCAGTATGCCAAGCAGACACAGGAGGTCTTTGTATCGGCAGGGTACGGCATTTTTTCGAACCCGACTATTACTATTTACCGGGATATAGACGCCTATCCGGGGACGTATTTTAATCTCAAGTTCAGTCAATCGTTTCCCGTGTACAAGTATAAGGGTAACGACATAACCCTGGATACAGGGGCCTGCTTTGGGTACATGGTCGGAAGCTCCGGGTACTGGAGGACGCTTGACTCCTCGGGCAACTATGCCGGTTCCAAGTACAATGCCCTACACGATGGCATGTTAAGTGCCGGCATTACGGTCCCGCTGGCAAAGGGGTTGAGTATACAACCGCTGGTGCAGTTCTGGTATCCGTTGTCAAGCAAGGCACACAGGACAATTAACGGTGTCGCCTACAACCCAAATGGAAACATAGACTCTACCGTCGTGTACGGATTGAACCTGACTTACAGTTTCTGAGAAAAAAGAATGGGGAGCTTTGCTCCCCCTCAGACCCCCTCACAAGGGAGCACGGCCCCCTTGACCCCGTAAAGGGCTGGTTGACAGGTTGTGAAGTGGTTATATTAGCATAAGAATATCATGACTATTTCAAGTGCGATTGCCCTGATGGAGCAAGTTTAACTCCTGAAAAAAAATCAGGATCGGGTATAATAAACTATAATTGGCTGGATAGATGAAGGTATTGATTTTTTATATAGGTCTGTGTCTTTTGCCATTGTACGTAGCCGATGCCGTTTCTGCAAACAACACTTGGGGGAGGGTTGACGATGGCTTGTTTGTGAGGGAATTTGACCAGCCCGCAACTCCTGAAAGAGAGGCCCATGCAATTACGGTGGTCAAGGTAGACCCGGCCCTGTACTCGTTCAAGCTACTGACCATCTCTGAGTATGGTGGGGATGTCATGACCGTAAAGGAGTGGGCCAGGCGATATAACCTCATCCTTGCAGTCAACGCCGGGATGTATCAGGCCGATGGCACCACAAACGTTGGATTCATGAAGAACTTCAGGCACGTCAACAACCCCGGACTGGCCAGGGCCTACAAGTCTTTTTTTGCCTTTAACCCTGCCGTGTCCTATGTACCATCGGTGTTGTTTGTGGACGTTGACTGTCATAACTTCGCCGAACTAAAGGACAAGTACAACACATTTATTCAAAACATCCGGATGATAAGCTGCCGGCAAAAAAACGTCTGGTCGCAGCAACCCGGCGCCTGGAGCATGGTAGTCCTGGGCATGGACAAAAGCGGTAACGTGCTGCTTATCTTTACCCACATGCCATACACCGTGCATGATTTCATAGATGTCCTCCTGAAGCTGCCAATCTCAATCACCAACGCTATGTACCTCGAAGGTGGCAAGCAGGCCTCCCTCTACTTATCCGTCAAGGATACCGAAATACAACGCAGCGGAGACGATGAACAAGCCTGGCCAATACCAAACATCATAGGCATCGTCAAGAAGACCGGCGATGGCGGCAAGATCGGTAGAAAAGCCAAATAACCTGGAGGTAATAGTTCACCCCCCCAAGACAAAGGCAGCGCCAACTATGTTAAAAATGCTGTTTACAACATTCTTGTATCTATGTTATTATTTATGATGGTATTTTTCATAGCTATTAGAGTACAACCGTACAGTTAAGATAAATTTGAAACAAGGAGCCATAAAGGCAACCATTGACAGGGTGTTAAGCCTGCTGTTGGTATTTTTATTATTTCCATTGATGCTGATAATCGGGATTCTGGTCAAGCTGGATTCCCGTGGGCCTGTGTTTTTCATGCAGAGGCGCTGTGGCCTTGGAGGAGAGGAGTTTTTGATGTACAAGTTCCGCACGATGGTCCAGGGTGCGGATGACTTCAAGGATGCACTCTCAAGTGAGACGGATGGTCCCGTGTTCAAGATCAAAAAGGACCCTCGTGTGACACGCATCGGACGAATTTTGAGACGTTGGAGCCTTGATGAACTGCCTCAGTTGTTAAACGTACTCAGTGGACAGATGTCCCTTGTCGGGCCGCGTCCCCTTGAGAATGTCGAAATGCAGGGTAACGACCACTGGCGGACGGTAAGGCTTTCGGTCAAACCCGGCATAACCGGACTGTGGCAGATATATGGCAGGGACAGTTGCAAGTTCAGTGATTGGATCAAATACGACGTAGAGTACGTACAGAATATGTCGCTGCGGCTGGATATCAGAATCCTGCTGACAACTACGGCGGCCATTGTAAGAAAAAAAGGCACATGATAACCGATACAACAGACAGGCCGCCTGCTACTACCACAGATGCAGGTAATACCGCCATAAGCGTCCTGGAGGCGCTGTATGACAACGTCCTGAGCCGCCCCCGACACAACTTTATCGGTCACCACAACACGGTGTTGACGTATGAGGAGTTCTACGAACGGTGTTGTGGGTTTGCGCAGTTTCTGATGGCATCGGGGCTTAGGGCTGGCGACAGGGTCTGTTTAATCATGCCGCGAGTGCCGGAGTTGTTGCTGGCGTTTTTTTCGGTGGTAATGGCCGGGGGACTGCCGGTGCCCGTTAATTACATGATGGATGGCACTTCACGCAATGTATTTATACGCTCCCTTTCACCGGCGTTTATCGTGGTACATGAGAAGTACCTCTACACGCTGGATAACAACATCACAGGAGGCATCGTACTGGTTGGTAAACACCGGCGTGGCCTTATTGACTTTGACAGCGTAAGCCAACCAATCAAGGGCGAGCCACTACGCCGCCCCGATGACACCATCGCAGGTGGCAAGCCCCTGTACCTCAACTACACAACCGGCTCAACGGGCACCCCAAAAGGGGCACTGGCCACCAATGACAACATCGCCGTCAACACCATTGCAGCCATTGAAACCATGGGCTTTAGGGCTGATGACGTTCATCTGTGCATGTTTGCCTCGTTTGCGCATCCGCATGAGCTATTTGCGCGTGCCCTGTACACCGGGGCATCCGTGGTACTCCTGGAGGAGATCAACCCTCGCACTATCGCCGCCACAATTGCAAGGCACTCCGTAACCGCCATGATGGGGCTGACTCCGATGTATGAGATGCTCCTGGCGCACTGCAAGGGGGCTAAATTGGACAGTCTCAGGGTGGCAGAGAGCGGTGGGATGTACACCCCTGCGGCGACCATCGCAGCGTTTAAGCATGCCTTTGGCGTTCCGATCCTGAGCGTCTGGGGCAGCACGGAGACCTCCGGCATTGCCATTGCCAACACCCCACAGCACTACCGCATGGATGGCTCTATGGGCAGGGTCTGTCCGCATTACGCCGTGCGGTGTCTGCGTCAGGATGGCTCCGATGCCGACATTGGTGAGGTTGGGGAGATGGTCTTTGAGGGACGGGGGGTTATTGCCGGCTTTTACGAAGACTCTCCACGCCATGAACTAAACACGCACACCGCCAACAATACGTTCCACAGCGGAGACCTCGCATACAGAGACGCTGAAGGATACTTGTACTTCGTCGAACGACGCAGCGGGCTTATCAAGGTGGCAGGGATCAAGGTCTATCCGCTGCAGATAGAGATAGCGCTGCGGCAACACCCAGATATTGCCGAAGCCGCCGTGATAGGAATCGACGATAAGCTCAGGGGAATGGTGCCAAAGGCTTTTGTTGTCTTACGCCACGACGCATCGTTAAGCGAGGCTGACATCCTGGCCTTCTGCAAGGCGACAATGGCCGCCACCATGGTCCCAAAACAGATAGAACTCCGCTCCGAGCTGCCCAAGATTGGCAGTGGCAAGGTCGATAAAAAGGCCCTCAGATAAAAAAGAAAGAAAGAGGCGGTTGTGGCGGGGTGCCCTGCCCTTTATAAAACACCACAAAATATTCAGGTATTTGTTAAACTATAATTATGAGATTTGTTGACGTAAAAAGTGATATAGCCTTTAAGCGGATATTTGGCAATGAAAATAAGAAGGGAATACTGATATCTTTTTTAAATGCCGTCTTAGACCTCAGTGGAGAACGGGAGATATATGACATAGATATACTCAATCCCTATCAGGTACCAAAGATCGAGGGATTGAAGGAGACCGTACTGGATATCAGGGCAGTAGACAAGAGCAATGTGACGTTTATAGTAGAGATACAGATTCAGAAGAAAAAGGGTTTTGAAAAACGGGTACTGTACTATACAAGCAAGGCATATGCTAATCAATTAGACAGAGGAAAGGCTTATTCTGAACTAAAGCAGGTTATATACATAGCAATAGTGGATTTTGAAGTCTTTGATGGTGATGGTTATCTGACACGACATTTGATATTGAATACTGCTACGTTAAAACAGGATTTAAAGGACTTTGAGTTTTATTTTATCGAGTTGCCAAAATTTACAAAGGCAGAAAATGAACTGGAAAGTATAACAGATAAATGGATACATTTTATAAAGAATGCGTATTCGCTGGAGATGGTACCTAAGTGTGCTGATTTCGTGGAAATAAAGGAAGCCTATGAGATAGCAAATGAGAGTACGTGGAGCAAGAAAGAATTTGAGGTATATGAATATTGGCAGATAAGACTTCAGGATGAGAGAGGTGCTATTGAAAATTCGTTTGACGAAGGTAAAATTAAGGGCATAATTGAGGGCAGAGTCGAGGGCAGGCTTGAAGGTCTTGCAGAGGGGCAGCGTAAGGGGTTGATAGAGGGACAACGTAAAGGTTTGCTTGAGGGCATAGAAGGGATGCTTGAGATCAAGTACGCATCCGAAACAGCCGCACTTATGGACGTTGTCATGGCCCTTGAAGGCGTAGAGCAATTGCAGATATTTAACGCTCTGCTAAGGAAGTCTGCTTCTGTGGATGAACTGTGGGCATATCTTAAAGGGGGATAGTTCGGGAGGTTTATATGGCTGTAATTTTTATAGATTCTTTGCTCGTTGCGGGTTAAAGCATGGAGATTATAAACGGCAGGGTTGTAAATGAAACAGCCGTGGTGACGACTATCAGAAACGCACAGAGGGCAACATCAAGATTGTACTTGGCCGCTATCAGCAGAGAGACAACCATCGTGGGCATACCTGCCTCAACGATGCACGAGTTCATGGCCACGCCATTGAGACCAATGCTTCCGGCTACTTTGAGGGCAATCACAGGTCCTGCGACGAGCTTTATTGCCACGGCAGGTACAATGGCCCATGCGTGCTTTATCTTTGGCAACGTGATGGCAAGACCGATGCTGAAGATCATCAGCGGTACCACGACGTCGCCAAGCATCGTCACCGATTTTAAGACGAATGCCGGCAAGTTCACATTGGCAGCCTTCAGGGCAGCGCCACAGGCAATCCCCCATATGGGTGGCAACGACACTATATTTCGCACGGACTGCGAAAGACTCACTCGCTTGCCCGTGCCGTGTATGGAGGCTATCTGGGCCGCTACAAGCCACAACAGCGGTGTTGTGGCAAACAGGTCGTAGTACAGCGCATACTTTGCCGCACCGTGGCCAAAAGTCTCCGAAATAACTGGTAGACCCAAAAACGTCGTATTTCCAAATGCCGAACCTATAATCAGCACACCCTTCTCTTGTGGACTTATATTAAGGCGCTTCTCCAGCAATCTGTACACCAAAAACGACACCGACAGCGCCAACACAATCGTCACGCCGCTAACTATTGGGACAAGCACAGCCTCAAAGTTCAGCCTTGAATTGTAGAAAATCTTTAGACACAGCGCCGGTGCAAACAGATTCAGCACGCAGGCGTTTATCGCCTGACGGATGTCGCCGGTATCCAGGCCGCCAACCCTCAGACGTCTGAAGACGACACCTGCAAGGATTATCAGTCCAAGAGACAAAAACGTATCTCGCATACTTTAAGTGCCAAACCCTTCCAGTCAATTATAGCACGTTTCGATTGGATTAAATACAAAATACATGGCATTTTTACGGGGTCAAGGGGACTGGTCCCCTTGCGGGGGGTTCTGAAGGGGGCCAGGAGCGTCCTGGAGCGACAAAGAAGCGGAGCCGCCCCTTTCTTTCTTGTCTTGCACACAATCGAAACGCGCTATATAGCAAATTTCGATTGGATTAAATACAAAATACGTGGCATTTTTTACGGAGCGCCAAGAAGCGTAACCGCCTCTTTGTTCTCCCTGCCCGATGCAATTGTCCAGCCCCCATGCTCACCGGGCAGGGCAATCTAAATCAGACATCTGACCTGCTCTGCAAATCGCCTGATGTCATCGGTGCTGTTCAACAACTGATACAGCCTCTCTGCGTCTATGTCCTGATACTGATGTATGAGCATATTTCTTAAGCCAACCATTGCGGTAAGTTTTGCGGTCAACCCCTCATCAAGGTAGTCGTACCTGGCCAACAGCTTGATGCACTCGGCATACGTGGATGGATTACCAAGGTTGTATTTGCTCACGATGTGACATGCGATATCAATAATCACCTGGATGGTCTCAAGATATCCGTATCTCAATGCCCATTCCGTGTGCTTGTCTGACAGGATGCCGTCAAGTCCGAAGCGCTCCCTGAATCTCAGAAGTTCCGCCAGGTTGCCCTCTAAACGCTTAATGCGTTCCAACATAGTTGCGTTGTCCAAAGCGTTTTTCGCAAAGTCGTCTGTTGAGGGTCTCATCCACGTTTGCTCGCAGATATGCCGTGTCAAGGTAGTACAGGAATGTCTCCCGCTTAAAGTCCGTGAAGCTGTCATCGTCCCTGCACAGGACCAATTGTCCCTTTGACACTATATCGTAGGCCAGTACGGGGTTAGTCTTGTACAACCCGTTTAGTACCACAACGTCAATCCTCCCGTGACACACGCTCTCAAGGTCGGCTACCACCAGCCCCAGTTCCAACAGGTCGATATGGCGTGCCGTATACAGCCCGATATCCATGTCGCTGACCAGGGTTGCCCTGCCCTCCGCAAAAGAACCAAAAACGACGGTAAATACTATAAAGTCATACTGCACAAGGCATCCTTTTATCGTGTCAACCACTCCCTTCATTGTTCAATTATAGCAACGTTTGATTGATTTTATCTATATCTCTGCATATGCGCCATTGATGTTCAGGTTTGCAAGCAGCCAAAAAAATTTTTCATGCGTAGAGGCAATAATTATTTTAACAGCTTGATATTATGTCAACGTTGTGATAGACTAGCATTATAAGGGTTTGGTTCAGTATATTTATAGTTAATGGCAGTAATGGTAATGGGTTGCCCCAAGGGGTTACCCGGAAGGTATTGACAAGAGATGATTGGTGAGTATCTTAAGGGTCTGCGCGCACAGGCCAATATGTCGTTAAAAGATATAGCAACCAAGACAAGGGTACGTAGAGAGTATCTGGAGGCTATTGAGGAGGAGCGTTTTGAAAAGTTGTCGGCTGATATCTACATCAAGGGTTATATCCGTGCATATCTGAAGGCCCTTTCTGTAGACCCTGCTGAAGGGCTGCGGCTTTACAACGAACAAACACGGAAGTCCAGGGAAGCCGAGTTACGTATGCAGGAGCCGGAGGTAAAGCCCTTTTTACCGATAAGGCAATTGTTATACACGGCGATAGCGCTGATTGCTATTGCGGTTGGTGTGTTTTTCTTTTACCAGGACCAAACGAAATCCTCTGCTGCAAAGAATTTTACTGCGGCAGATGCTATGATAAGCAAGAACATTGCAAATACCGGATTCAAAGACGAACAACCTGCCGTGGGCAAACCTGTCATAGTCAAGGCGCCTAAATCGGTTACAGTGCCGGTGACAGTTTTTGATGTGAAGTCTGCCGATACGTCTGTGGCGGTTAAACATAATCTGAGCCTGGAGGTGCTTGAGGCAACGTGGATAAGCATTACGATAGACGGCAAAGACAAAAAGGCGATGACACTCATGCCGGGAGATACGGCTCATTGGGCAGGGGAAGATAATTTCAGCCTTAAGCTGGGCAATGCCGGAGGTGTGCGGGTGACATTTGATGGTAAGAACCTCGGGGTGCCAGGCCCACGCGGCAGCGTTCTGACGGTAAAATTCCCCCAGTAAATTTCAAACAGCCAATACCCCCACCCCTAGTCAAACTTCGGCATTTTTCAACCCAAACCCATAAAAAAAAAGGAGCCAGGACGATGGCAGCACCTGTTACTGCCCCACTACAACGGTGCATTGTCTTGTATATACGCCAACGAAGCTATGACTATATAGGTCTATTGTATATACGCCGGTAATACCTCCGTTTCTTATAGCTGTCTCAATGCTGCCATCACCCATAGAGATTGCACCCAGGACAGAGTGTACACATGCCTGCCCGTTTCTGTTGCCACTGGAGAGCGGCCCCTTTGCCACGGGCAATTTGGTATAGGTCATGCCCCAACCAAAGGGGCCATCACCCACAAAACCACAACCGCTAACAACCATCATCGGTAGCAGAAGCACGCATACCACCCCAACCAATCTCAGCTTCAATATCAGTTTTTGGCTCAGTTTTTGGCTCAGTTTTTGGCTCAATTTTTTGGGCACAATCTCTACCTCCTCGTTGTACTGTCAATCATGAAAACAATAAGGGGGATAATCCTTATTCGGTCTTTCCAAGCCCTGTCTTTGCCAGTATCTTGGTTGCTATCGGCGGGAATACGTATAGCTCCTTCATGGATTCCATTACACTGCCCATGTACTTTGTTGTTTCATCGGATACGGCAAGGCCCTTTTTCCTGACGTCCTGGAGGTACTCCGTCCATACTGAGTGGTCCCAAGCGCCTTTTGTCTTCTTGATAAATCCAACGGAGTTCTCCGCAAGCGCCATCATGGCATTGGTGATGCCATCGGTCGTGGTCGCCGCACCGTAGAACTTCTTCATTGCCTCAAGCAAGGTACCGAGGTAGGCCTTCATCTCTTCGGTTGTCTCAAACCCCATCTTCTGAACCTCTGCCAGGAAATCCATCCATGCAGTGTGGTCCCATATCCCCTTTTGCCGCTCCACAAACTTGGCGGCTAACTCGATCAACTCATCAAACTGTCCCATCAGTTTCTTAGACATTGAAACCTCCCATAGATATTTTTTTGGTTTTTCTCCATAAAGGAGAGAGTGTTTTTTTTTCTACATTCTGTTATAACAAATGAGTTGAACGTTTGTCAACCGGTAATTATGTAATTCAATGAAACCGGGCAAATACACGACAAACTCACAAATTAAGTTGCGTTATCGTGACATAAGTTTCCGCCGTGTCAATAAACAGCCTTACCCTGCCGGCTCTGGGATTGTAAAAAAGCCCTTGGGTGACATATAATATCAGCATGTTACTGCAAGCGATCAGACAGCAGAGGCTTGCCACCGGTGGTGGAGTGATCGTGTTGTTTTTGATTCTGGTGGCCGTCTTTGCCCCGTTGCTGGCGCCCTGCCAGCCCGACGCCATTGACGCCGCACACGTCCTGTCCCCCCCCGGTGCGGGGCGTTGGCTGGGAACGGACGACCTGGGCAGGGACATCCTCAGTCGGATGATCTACGGGTGTCGGATATCGTTGTCGGTTGGATTTGTGGCCGTGGGGATATCCACGCTCATCGGGATAATCGTGGGGTCGTTGGCGGGGTTCTACGGGGGATATGTCGATAGGGTCATCATGCGCTTTGTGGATATCATGCTTTCGATCCCGACATTTTTCCTCATCCTTGCGGTGATCGCCTTTATCGACTCAGGCATCGGCAACATCATGCTCGTTATCGGGCTTACGTCGTGGATGGGGGTGGCGCGCCTTGTCAGGGCGGAGTTTCTGTCGCTCAAAGGCAGGGAGTTTGTACTTGCGGCCATCAGTGCGGGGGCGTCGGATATCAGGGTCATCGTAAGGCACATGTTGCCCAATGCCCTGGCGCCGGTTATCATATCGGCAGTGCTGGGGGTTGCGGGGGCGGTGTTGGTGGAGTCGTCGTTGAGCTTTCTGGGGCTTGGGGTGCAGCCTCCTACGCCAAGCTGGGGGAATATCCTGAGCATCGGAAAGGACAACCTCGAAATAGCATGGTGGCTGTCGGTCTTTCCAGGCGTGGCGATACTCATAACGGTCGTCGGATACAACCTCCTGGGCGAAGGTCTCAGGGACGCAATGGACATGCGACAGAGAAAAATATAGCGTCTACCTTACTTCGGTAGCACTAAGCAAGAGAGTATAAACATGTACATAGAAGAAAGAAAGGGGCGGCTCCGCTTCTTTGTCGCTCCAGGGGGTGAGGCAGGGCGGTCTGCCATAAAAGTCGCACATAGCCCCTTTAGAACCCACTGCAAGGGAACCAGTCCCCCACTGAGTCGGGGGGAGCGGGTGCATAAGAAAGTAGTTGGTGGCTTCGTCAAAGAAAGAATGGGGGCTTCGCCCCCTACCCCCTACAAGAAGGGCGGCTCCGCCCCCTCCTTGACCTCCCCTGCAA
>NZ_JABXWD010000630.1 GCF_019173545.1 Candidatus Magnetobacterium casense
AGTAAGGAACTGCCACGAATGCGGTACATCCGGTTAGGTTCTGACCGTTCCTACCTGCTGTCCCGAATCACCTACACCCTTGAGGCCCGGAAGTTGGTTAGGCAGATGAAGCCCGACTTGGTGGTTGAGGATTTTAGCCCCTACTCTCCCGTTCTGGCCTCCCGGTATTTCGACGGGCCGAGTATCGCGGTGGTAAACGTCCTGCCCGGTTGGAACGCCGTAAGGCACATCGGCCCCCTGGGTGTCGTGTCCCTCTTTGCCGAGATGGACCTGCATAGCACCTACCGCCACTTCATAGCTGGTTCCCAAAGCGTCTACCGGGAACTCACGGAGAAGGCCCGGCTGGACTCCGACGTTGTCCTTATCCCTAACGGGATTGACCCCTACTTCCTTGAACCACACGACACGCCAGAGGAGAACTTCATCCTGTTTGTGGGCCGTCTGGACATCTACCAGAAGGGCATTGATACTCTGCTAAAATCCTTCCAGTTGCTATCCGAGGAGCATCCCGAAATCCGCTTGGTTATCGCCGGGGATGGCCCGGACGAGGGGAAGGTAAAACGGCTTATAAGGGACTTGGGGCTTGAGGGCAAGGTTGACATGGTGGGCCATGTGGGTCTTGAACGCCGTGAACTCTACCGCCGATGCCTGTTCGCAGTCTGTCCCTCCCGTTTTGAGGGCTTCGGCTTGGTAGCTCTTGAAGCTCAGGCTTGCGGGAAAGAGGTGGTGGGGAGCAGGATACCAGGATTGGATGAGGCAATAAGACACAACAAGACGGGATTATTAGTTCCTCCTAATGAACCATTGGTGTTAGCCGGAGCAATGGACTGTCTGATTTCATGTCCTCATATCCGAAAGGAATGCGGTGAGCAGGGTAGGGCATGGGCCTCCCGCTTCTCCTGGGATGAGTCCGCACGGAAGCAGGTGGAGTTCTTTCAGGGGGTGATAGGGTGAAAGACGACACGAAGGATACCTTGCTTGCAATAGGTACTTTTATCCTCGGCTTCTGGTTTATGGTCTTTGTGGGGTGGGTGGGACATTGGATTTCGGAACTTCTGGAATGGCTCTCAAGGTGAGAATATTGAGGGCTATTTGGAACAGGATCAGGGATTTCTGGCGTTGGTATAAGAACTTTCCTCCCGATGATGACGGGGATATTTAGGTGCTTGAGTTGATTATCGTGGGAATAATCCTTTTAATCCTTTTGGGGATAACGATATGGTTAGTATTTTTCGACAAGTAAGGCGGGGGTTGGTCCTGGGGAAAATCTACATAGGCCGTGCGCTCGGCTGGGTTGGCATATTGAATACCTCCCTGTTGTGCTACATCGCCTTCAAGTCTTACCTGACCAAGCATCCCGTCCTGATACCCCTTGTGGTTATCGGAACGATAGGCGGCATGGTGTTTTTAGGATGGCTCGATGTCCGACTCGGCTTCTACCGGGAGGAGCAGAGGAAACAGTCAGAGGAGAATCCGGCACTCAGGGGGTTCCTGAAATGATAACGGAACAAAAGCGAGAATACATGGCA
>NZ_JABXWD010000631.1 GCF_019173545.1 Candidatus Magnetobacterium casense
TTCGCACTTTCTGGATTCCTGCTTACGCAGGAATGACACAGATGGGCGCAAAATACCATTTCTTGTCATTCCCGTTCCCTGTTCAAGCCAGGGACATGTTTCACGGGAATGACAAGAAATGGTATTTTGCGCCCATCTGTGTCATTCCTGCGTAAGCAGGAATCCAGAAAGTGCGAAACCATAGATATCCGAAAAAACTCGAATCCGATCAGTATACAACATAGGTGACAGCACCCTTCTTTACTTCTCTGCCCCGATTTAAGTTAAGATATCTGACAGGTGGAACTTTTCAGAGAAATGACAGTCTAAATGAGTAACGGAAATGTTAATGCAACACCGGGTGTTGACACGGATGAGGGACTTGTCATGGCCTTCCGGTTGGGGCAGGGGTCTGCCTTTGACACCCTGGTGCTTAAATACAAGGATAGGGTGTTTAACATGTGTTACCGCATGATGGGAGACTACGACGAGGCCAACGACTGTGCGCAGGAGGCGTTTATCAAGGCTTGCCGCGGCATTGACGGCTTCCGTGGCGACTCGGCGTTTTCCACATGGCTGTACCGCATAGCCGTCAACACGTGCAAGAGCAGACTCACATCCCTGAAGTACCTGTTCTTTAAACGAATGCTCTCAACCAACACACAGGACGATGACGACTTCAGGGATATCTCCGACGAACGCCTCTCACCGGAACATCCGCTGCGGAAGAGGCAACAGGATGCGGCCATCCACCGGGCAATCATGTCCCTGCCCCTGCAACAACGCACCGTCGTGGTCCTGCGCGACATCGAAGGACTGTCCTATGAGGAGATTGCTTCCGTTACAGGGGTCAGGCCCGGGACGGTCAAGTCACGCATTGCGCGAGGGAGAGAGACCCTCAGGGAAAAACTAAAGGACGTCTTATGAAACACTGTCACGAAATAAGAAATAGCCTGTCTGAGTATATGGACGCAACGCTCGATGGTGCGTCAAGGGAACAGGTGGATGACCACCTGAGCCAGTGCAGCACATGCACCCAACACCTGCAACAACTTCAGGCCCTCAGCCACCGACTGTCCTCCCTGGGCCGGGTCAGGGCACCGGATGACTTCCACGATGCCCTGAGACAACGCATGAGTCAACCGCAACGACACGGCATGACCCTGGGCATACCCGTTACTGTGGCGACCCTTGCGATGGTTGTCGTGATAGCCTTTAGCGTGCTCAACAGGGAGCCTCGGATGCAGCGTATCCTGCAGGAGGATGTCAGTTTGCCATCCCTGAGATCGGAGGGCAAACCGGATGACAAGGCAAAGAGCGATGCCGATGTGCCCCATGCAGTGCCCTCTCCCCCGTCACTACCGGCATCACCTGTGGAGGCTCCGGTATCACCGGCAGAGGCTCCGGCACCCCCAGCCAAATTGCAGGCCTCCACGACGCCATCACCACCGGAAAGGTCGAAGGAGAAAAACGTCTCCATAGCGCCAGGCAACTTTGCCCAGAGCAGAGAGGTTGACGAAAAGGATTTTCCACCACGGC
>NZ_JABXWD010000632.1 GCF_019173545.1 Candidatus Magnetobacterium casense
TGAATACCTATCAGGGAATTTCTTCGAGCACGCCGAGGGACGGGAACGGGTGTTTACCGACAACCGTGTAACAATCGTCGGTGATCCTAACATCTACGAGCTTACCGATGTGCCGCTGTATCCGGATTGGCCGCAGGCGTGGAATCCGTATGTGTGGAATCAGGCCGCGTTACTGAAAGAATTGCGAGCGATAAATAGTAGCAACCCGTGGGCGGTTACTGTGTGGGAGTTCGTCTCTGCGATGGGTGGGCAGTTTGATGATAGTGAGTATTATGCGGGGTTCCCCCGAGAGGATATGCTTGTCGGGGATTATGTGGAAAACATCCCGTTCAAGATATATGCGCTGGACTTAACTGATACCGTGACTCTCCGCGCACACTCATCGGAGTTGGCGGACTTGATGCCTATTTATGAGCGGTTAGTGTCAAACACCGATGCGCAGGTAAAGGTGAAGGCGACAGGGTATAAGTTTGATCCCCGAAGTCCCTTGCAATCACTCACGCTTGTTGAGGAGGACGAATCGGCGGGGTATGAGGTTGATCGCCAGAATGGAAAGGTTATATTCCATGCGCGGAGATTTAAGGATAATGGGGCTATGCTCGTTACGGTTGGGGACCAACAGAAAGTTGACGAGTCCGAGATAATAGCTGATACGCCGCTATTGACGTTTGCAGTGCAAAGGGATATATTCACGACAGTGTATGGGACGGGTACGAGGTCGGGAGTGCATCACATACGGAATCTGCGAAAGGAGTACGTTTGTACATCATCGGGTAGTATAACACAGACTATTGATCGGGGGGAGATGTCTGCGGAGATGTTTGCGTATTACGTGGCGTCGTTAATCGTTAATAGGCCGACGGTGGTGACGAATGGATATGCGAAGCGTGCGGGGCAATGCGGATATATGCTCTCAGATAGATTTGACCGTATCACAGTCACGTTAGATGCGAATGAAGGTATTGTAGAGAACGTCACATATACCAACGAAGAACCGCAACTGGGTATTCCCTCCGAACGGGAGATGGATCGTAGAGTGAAGGCTGTGATGCCTAAGACAGATTTAGCAAAGGCGAATGAGATATGGGATGCGGTGAGTGCGGCGATAGCAGATGCGAGGCCGGTGACGGCAAGCGCGGGCGGGAACGGGAGTACGGACGACGGACAGTCCACAGGGGAAATCAGCACCGATGTCGCGGTAATGGACCCCGCTGGAATAGTGACGGCGAAGAATTACACATAGGAGGCGAGAATGGGTGCGACATTCGTAGTCGGGGATTGTTTGTGTTCAAGTGGTGTAGACGCCACCACAGGACAGCCGATCATCAAAGACCCGTCAACAGTAATAGCCAATGACCCCTCGTTTCTTGGTGTGGTGATTAAGGATTGCACAGATACCGCCGATGATGTGAAGCTAAAAACAAGTGGGTTGGTGACATTGCTTGTAACCGGCGCGGTTGCCATAGGGGATTCGTTAGGACTCGCCGCCGGGCAGAAGTATTGCGTGGC
>NZ_JABXWD010000633.1 GCF_019173545.1 Candidatus Magnetobacterium casense
GCACGTTCTTCTCCCACCACATATCGACGATGGAGGGTGGCCTGGTCCTCACTGATGACCACGAACTGTACTGCCTGTGCCGGTCGCTGAGAAATCACGGCTGGACGAGAGACCAAGACCCAGGCAGCGTAATTTTCAATCGCCGCTCCGACGATTTTTATGAGGCCTATCGCTTTATCCTCCCCGGCTACAACGTTCGTCCCACGGAGTTGCAGGGGGTTGTGGGCAAGGAGCAGTTGAAAAAGCTCCGGGGATTCATAGATACACGCATAGCAAATGCCGCACATTTCACGGGGCTGTTTAAGGATGACGAGCGGTTTATTATCCAGAGGCCGGTGGGGCCGGATTCCGTCAGTTCGTCGTTCTGCTTTACTATGATCGTCAATCCCAAATCGGGGGTAGACAGGGGTCGTGTCCTGCAGAGGCTCCGGGAGGCCGAAATCGAGCACAGGATCATCACCGGCGGCAACTTCCTCCGGCATGACGTCATCAAATACTTTGATTATGAAGTAACCAGGTCATCCAATGCCGATATCGCACACGACTACGGATTCTTTGTAGGCAACCACCCCATCGACATACGAGCCGAAATCGATTATCTCCATAAAACGTTAAAGGACGTATGAACGGGATGAAGGGGTCAAACGGTAAAGGAAAGAAGGAGGGCGGCTCCGCCCCCTCCTCAGACCTCCCCTGCAAGGGGGCCAGCCCCCTTGACCCCATCTTACCATGCTTTTTTGAGAGGATACCTTTTTTAAATGCGATTGCCCTGTTTCACGATAAAGTTTGGCTTGACTTTTTTTGATCATGAGGTGTACCATAATTATCATATACCCTGCAACAGGAGGCTTTGAGGATGAGAATTTATCTTGTATCTGTAGTGTTGGTTGTAGTGTTGCTCTGTGGTGTAAGCACATTTGCCTCAGATGAATCTAATCCCGGTGAGCAATCATCAATAAAAATCACAGGTTTGGTTGGCATAACTGCCCTGAACAAGTATATTTACCGCGGCAACGAAATTGGTTCAAAGAGCCTGATATTACAGCCATATATATCGCTCTCCGCCGTGGGATTTACGGTTGTCTCCTGGGGAAGTTTTGATTCTGATCAGCACAGGACACAGTCCTTCTATCCAAAGGAGCCAGGCACAAAGAGCTTTAATGAAACAGACGTGTTTATAAACTACAGGAAGAACTTCGATAAACTGGCCATCTCTGGCGGGTACAATTTCTATGGCCTGCACTATGCCAAGGACTCTCAGGATGTGTTCGTCTCCGTGGGATATGCCGATGATGGCTATTTAAATCCCACACTGAAGGTCTACAGGGAGATATCGGCCTGGCCAAACGTCTACTTCAATCTGGCGTTGACTCGTGCCTTCCCTGTGTACAAAGGCATAACGCTCAACCTCGGGGCATCCTTTGGATACCTCATCGGCATCACGGACCATTGGAAGACCTATGACGAAAAAACAGCCGCCTATACCGACAGTAAATACAGCGCTT
>NZ_JABXWD010000634.1 GCF_019173545.1 Candidatus Magnetobacterium casense
TTGGTCTATCAAGGGTTCTGTTGCTGATGCGCAGGATTGCGAGCGCGTGGTTTGCAATCCCGGTATCAAAGCGGATCTGCGTCGCGCTACGCGTCATCTGAATGAGGCGTCTGCGGTAGTGGCTCGCACATGGCGAGAGGTTCATCACCAGGAACGTCGGGAATTGCTCGCATGAACATTGAACTCGTTACTCGTTTGTTGAACGAAGGTAAAGCGCTCATGCTGGTAGAATGGCGCGGGGCCAAAGTTGACGAACTGGATCTGGCGGATAAGGTGTCGGGTCGGCGTGAACACCGGATCGTCGTGCGTCATGCCTTAGAAGCGGGGTCCAGTCAAGTGTCCTGCGCTCAATGGTTGCCTGCAGGTAGCAAGGTGGATGATATTCGCATCCCCTATACGAAGGGACAAGTGCTCTTGGTTGTGATCACTGGGCTGTCGCGTCAAAAGGGCGCGGTGTCATTGTCTGGCGAGTTTGTTGACAATGGCTCGTAGGTTCTATCACGTTTCGCCCTGCGCTCGTTTAAGCGGCGATTATTTGCTGCCTGAACGGGCGCGGGGATCGAGTCGGGTTTGGCTCGTTATGCGTCGGCAAGTGCCATATGCGGCGTTTCACGTTCGCCAGCGGCACGGCGTGAAGCGTGTTTACGTCTATTGGGTATGCGTGCGGGGGGCTTGCGTTCGACATTGGCGCGGGGGCTTTTATTGGACAGGGGAGGCTATTCGCGTTATTGGTCGCGTTGGGTCTTATGGCCAATAGTAGGCTAGCAAGCTCGTTTGCGTTCCGTTGTTGCGTCACTACGTTGTTTTCTTTGGGCAAGGTTCGGCTTTGGACTTTTACCCTACCTTCGCCCTCTCCTTGTTGGGTCCCGGTTGGGGACAAGTGGTCCCGGTTTCTTAAGCGGTTGCATCGTCGCAAATTCGATCTGCGGGGGGTGCGTGTCGTTGAATGGCATCCCGGAGGCCACGGTTGGCATATCCATTACTTGACATTGGGTTATTTACCTGTCGATATCGTTCGGATTCATTCCACCGCGTGTGGGTTTGGTCGCATCCACGTCTGTCTTTTACCGGCGCGTAAATGGGAGAACACAATGGGGGATTACCTCGCCAAACATTTTCGCAAAGACCGCAGCGAACATCCCGGGCGGCGTCATATGCGGACTTGGGCTGTCGTGGGTCGTTGGCGTGCCACGCGGGTTTCTGACGTGACTATAACCTCCACAATGTCAAGTTTACTGCGCGTGTTATTGTTGCGTTACCCTGTCAAAGATCGTCAATTCCATTATCGTCGGTTGTCGTGGGAATGGTCGG
Source organism: Candidatus Magnetobacterium casense (assembly GCF_019173545.1). Lineage (GTDB taxonomy): Bacteria > Nitrospirota > Thermodesulfovibrionia > Thermodesulfovibrionales > Magnetobacteriaceae > Magnetobacterium > Magnetobacterium cryptolimnobacter. Next base: position 1,312 of record NZ_JABXWD010000634.1, read on the forward strand.
CGGGGCTGCTTGACAACGTCAAACCCGATGCTCCATTTTGATTTACCACGCCAAGCTCTGTCTCCCAAATTGCTTGACAAAAAGCTTGGTTTTGCGTATGTTGTTGATTTTCAATGCGTTATGACGTTTGCTTTCCTTTGCGTTCTAAGGCCTCTCTGGCGCGTCGGAGGCCTCCTCCGCTATGG
>NZ_JABXWD010000635.1 GCF_019173545.1 Candidatus Magnetobacterium casense
AACGGATAACTATGATCGTAATAGTTCACCCCCCTAAGAAGAAGGAAAGAAAGGGGCGGCTCCGCCCCCCTTCAGAACCCCCTGCAAGGGGGCCAGCCCCCTTGACCCCATAAAAATGCCTATGTCTTGTATTTAATCCAATCGAAGTATGTTATCATTGCCTACGGATTTGCCTGCGAGTGCCACTGGAATTTACCGTCTTTTATCTGTAACATGACAGCACCCTTAATAGGGTCGCCCGAGCCTTCAACGTACCTGATGTTACCGGTGACCCCCGCGTACTGAGTCGTAGAGGCCAAGGCGTTTCTGACCGACTCGGAATCGACCCTCTGGAGCTTGCCCAGCGCCTGGAAGAGGACACCAAAGGCATCGTATGTCAGGGCAGCCACGTCATCGGGGGCCTGCTTGTAGAGAGCGTTGTATGCCTTGACAAACCGCTGGGAAATATCAGACGTTGACTCCGACAGGTAGTGACTGCTAAAGAAGTAGCCATCGCAGTCTGCCGCGCACAGCTTTGTAAGTTCGGAGCTTGCCCAGGCATCGCTTCCCAGAAACGGCATCGACAATCCCAATCTGTGTGCCTGTTGCACCACCAACGGGACATCGCTATAATATGCAGGCAGAAACAACACATCCGGGGCGTCCTGTTTGATCTTGGTCAGTTGTGCCGAAAAGTCCCTGTCTCCGGTTGAGTATGTCTCATAGGCAGTGATTTTGCCACCTTTTTGTTCAAACGATCCCTTAAAGACCTCGGCCTGTCCCTTGAGCGCCTCTGCCGCCACGTCAAAGAGCACGGCTGCCGTCTTTGCCTTGAGGCCATCACGTGCAAAGGAGGCAAGCACCTGTCCCTGGAACGTATCCAGGTAGCAGGCCCGAAAGACGTATTGCTTGTGCTTGCCGGTCCTGGAATCAAGGGTTGTCTTTGGGTTGGTTGACCACGGGGTGATGAGTGTGACCTTTGAGGCCTCGGCTATTTCGGCTGCCGGTATTGCCCCGGTGCTTGAATTAGGCCCTATGATGGCAACAACACCGCGCTGCGTGATGAGCTTTTGCACGGCTGATGCAGACTGCTCGGCCCTGCCGGCGTTGTCCTCGATAAACATCTGCACCTTGTACTTTTTACCACCAACGGATATCCCGCCGGCGTCATTGACCGCTGCAACCGCCATCTCTGCCGCACTCTTGCACGATGCACCCACCGCAGGGATGTCACCCGTCAGCTCTGCCACCACGCCTACCTTGATAACATCCGGCTGCACTTGATTGTCCTTCTTGGCACAGCTTGCCAACTGCAAGGCTATAAGCATAAAGAGTATTATCGGAATTCTTTTCATCCTCTCAGGATAGTAAAACTTATGGCGTTGATTTGTCAAGAGACCGAATTGCCCGGGTGCATAAGAAAGTAGTTGGTGGCTTCGTCAAAGAAAGAATGGGGGCTTCGCCCCCTACCCCCTACAAGAAGGGCGGCTCCGCCCCCTCCTTGACCTCCCCTGCAA
>NZ_JABXWD010000636.1 GCF_019173545.1 Candidatus Magnetobacterium casense
CCCCTACCCCCTACAAGGAGGGCGGCTCCGCCCCCTCCTTGACCTCCCCTGCAAGGGGACCAGTCCCCTTGACCCCGTTTATCTTACCCACCAAAAGTTTATGCACCCGTATCTTCTTTATATTTCATGGTAGCAAAAGAAAGAAAGGGGGGCTGAGTGTTATGATTAGGCGCATTTCGCCACAATCCTGTCTTGCGCCTCCCACCCCGGACATGGTTTGCCCGCACCCAGCAGACAAAACTTATCAATGGGCACGATGTCGTCCGTCAGTGAGTTGAACCCGTAGGTGGTGCCAAGTATCTCATTGGCGGTGACGTCGATGACGGTAAAGCTGTACCTGGAGGCACAGGCAGAGAGTCCGTATGCCGGGTTGGGTTTGTGCAGGGGTGCCCCACCTCCGCCGGTGACTATCTGGGTTACGCCGTTGGACCATCTATGACCATCGGCGGTTTCGATCTTCCTTCTTACGTAGTAGTGCTCGTGTCCGGCAAAATATATGTCAACGTGGTTATCGTTTAAGACGCCCATCAGCTCAAGCATGTGTGTGGTCGCAGGGGGATGCTCATTGTGAACGCCGGAAGAGTAAACGGCCTTGTGTGCGAAGACAAACCTGTGCTTTTTACTGCTGCCGGAGACCCTTTCCCGAAACCACTGCAACTGCTCCGGTGAAATGTCGTCATAGTATTTAACGTCCTTTGTTACATAATAGGTAGCCAGTATCGCAAAAAAGGAATTACCAAGCTCAAAGGCAAAGACAAGGTTTTCATACCCCGGCAGCTTCGGCTCTTGCGGGAAACAGATCGGCCCGACCGTGTTTGATGTACAAAAAGTTGCCTGATACTCGCTCTGCATATGTGCCGATATATTAGTTCTCCCCCAGGCCGGAAAGGAGGAATAGAGTTCATGATTTCCTACCGCCATTGCATACGGTATGCTGGCGTCGTTAAGCTGTTTCATGGCTTTTTTGCCTGAGCCGTAGGCATCAGAGCCACCCCTTCTGGCCAGATCACCCGTGTGGATTACAAAGAGAGGGGCCGGGTTAAGTGAAACAATATGCGCGTTGATCCTTGATATCACATCCGTATTGACGGTGTGCATCAGATTACCCCTGGTGTCGCCGTATACGACAAAACGAAACGTATCCGTCATCCCGTCGGCCCCGGAGGCAAGGTACTCCTCAAAGCCTGTTTTATCGGCGTTATCAGCGCTCTTTCTATCCGAACAGTCCAGGGAAGTGGCAGAACATACCACGAGCAACAATGACATTGCCGCCACCAACCACATTATCTGCTTTAAGGCACCACCCTGCATTTTTGGTAACATGGGGATTTTTTTATTTTATCCCTAACTATACTTTTGCACTTTTTTATTAACTGGCTTTTTATACTGTTTTTGAAAATGGATTCCCGTTTTCACGGGAATGACAAGAAATGGTATTTTGCGCCCATCTGTGTCATTCCTGCGTAAGCAGGAATCCAGAAAGTGCGAAACCATA
>NZ_JABXWD010000637.1 GCF_019173545.1 Candidatus Magnetobacterium casense
GTAGGCAACACCCACATAGATGAGGCTATCAAGGAATACACGACGGCGGCAAGCGTAGCAGCTATCAAGCAGGAGCTTTCAATTGCGCCGGATAAGAAGGTTATCGCCTTTTTGCCAAACACGTACTGGGCAGCGATGGCTGAGAGGGCGGTGTGGGCGACGTTGCTGGCAGAGCTTAAGCGTCCTGATATCGTGTGCGTCTTCAAGTGGCACCCGCAGGTGGCACACCCCGTCTTTGAGGAGATCAAAAAGCTCCTGCTGGAAATCATGCCCACTGCCATCGTAGTCTTTGGATATGACCCCTACAAGGTGCTTGCCGTGGCCGACTACTGTGTCGTCATGGGAAAGACGACCCTGGGGGTAGAGGCGTTGGCATTCAGAAAGCCGCTGTTTGACCTCTATAACGTGGTTGACGGCGACGAGTTTTACAAGGACATAAACGTGGCCCAGACCGTTTCGCCGGTGGGCAACTGGGAAAGCCTCTTCAAGACCATGCAGGAGGGCGTACCACAAGAGATTATCGACACCACCGAGGAATATCTTGAAAAGGTCTTCTACAAACTCGACGGCATGTCGGTGCAACGTGCCATTGACGTGATATCGTATGTGCTCAGGGTGAAGAACGAAAAAACCAGACCGGCATCCAAGGTTGCCTTTAAAAACCCCCGCATCAGCGGTAAGATCAGCTTTATCATACCAACGGGCAATGATCCCCTGGTCTTTATGGCGACCATGAATAGTCTGTCCTCCAATGCAAGGTACTGTGACGCAGAGTATATCATCGTTGCCACCGATGAAGCTATCAAGACCGATATCCTGGACAAATCTGAGGGGTTGACCATAGTGCAGACAAATGCTGACAGGATATCAACCCTCTTTAACTGCGGGCTTGAGGTATCATCGGGCGAGTATCTGATCTTCATTTTACCGGGGATGCTCCTTGTTAGGGACAATGACTTCCTGGATTCCATAAAAGACGGCTTTGCGAGTATGCCTATATATAACGCAGACCTGACGCCGTTTCGATTGGCCACCGGTACGGATTTTAACTTCACGCCAAATGCAATAAACACGGAAGGTAAGAAGTCGGAGTTTGTGCCGGCATTATTATTTGGCGCCAACAGAGATATATTTGAGAATTTTGGTGGTTTTGATAATAACGTCATTTTCTTTGTAGTAGACCTGTGTCTGCTTGCCCGGAAAAAAGGCTATCGTGTAACACATTGCACGGATGACATTGCCGTCTTGTTTAAATACCCCAGCTACGAAGAACCCAACGATTTAAGGTATCACACGGGTGACTGGAAACGCTCCGTGAACTTCTTTGCCCGCTGGTATGGTCAGTTGCAAAAGGACGACGACTTCCTGTCACACGCAAAGGGTATGCTACAAGAGACCAGTCGGTAGGGGCAAGCTACAGGGCGTTGAGCACCTCTGCAACGTGTCCCTTGACCTTGACCTTTCGCCAGAGCCTTTTGATTATGC
>NZ_JABXWD010000638.1 GCF_019173545.1 Candidatus Magnetobacterium casense
CCTGCCTGCCTGCCTGCCTGCCTGCCTGCCTGCCTGCCTGCCTGCCTGCCTGCCTGCCTGCCTGCCTGCCTGCCGCATAAGTCGTGCCACTACCTCAACCTTTCTGCAATCCCCGCAAATCAATCTATGTTTCCCGAGGTTATAGAGGTCTCCCTCTTTCGCCCTTGCCTTCTTGGGAACTTCTGGGAGCGGAACCTGCTCTTCGCCGCTCCCCTCCTCCCCATACCCCTCCGCATACAAGTCCATGTTGAAATCGGGGAGGTCAAAATCCGTCTTCAGTTCCGCCATGTCGATCTTGAAGTCGTGGGAGAACTGGTAGAGCCCTTCGTCAGTCACCTTGCCGAACTGGGAGACCGCATCGAGTATCCTCCGGCCCGCCTCCGCCCTGTCCCTGCACTCTATCCAGCACACGGGAAGTTCGCCACCAAGGAGCTTATAGCCCTCCTGCTCTATCATCTGCTTCACCACCCTGTGCCGCTGGTGGCCGTCAATCACTCCGTATGGCTTGCCTTTAATAACAGCGATACCGATGGGGAATGAGAAGCCGCGCTTCAGGATGGAGTTTTTCAGCCGCTCATAATTCTCTACGGAGAGTTCTTTGAGGTTGCCTTGCAGGGCGACCATCTTATTCAACGACATCATTCCCGCGCCTGTGCAAGTGATGCGGATTGTCTTGCTCATGCTGCCCTCTCCAAATCCTTCACGGCGGATTCCAGCTCAGCCTTGACCTTCAGCAGATCGAGGCGGACATACATCCGCGCCAGATCTCTCAACAAGTCCATCATCGCGCTGCCTACAACAGCCGTTATAAATTCGGTAAACTCTCCCGGGTGATCATGACCCCAAGTGTGACAGGACCAGCACATTCCCAGGCCATTCCGCAGATCCCACCTCGTCGCCTTTATGCCTCGCCTAATAATGTGATGGGCATGTTCAGCCTTCCCGTTACATCCGCGAAAATGCCTGAGCCTGCACCTTCCTCCAGCTATGAGCTTGATTGCTTTCGACCAGAGGAAATCGAGGACATATTCGAGATGTTTGCCTTTCGCTCTCCTACGCAGTGGCGTTCTCCTTATCATAAAAATAGAAAAGGCCGCTCCTCGGGGATCTCCCCGGAAGCGGCCTCCGCCTGTGGTCAGTCGGCCTCAGCTATCTACTCGATATGTTCTTCCATTTCGCGCTTTACTTTGACCTTCCCGCTCGTCTTTGATACGACAATGTGGAGTTCGCCATGTCCGCAAGCAATGATTTCCCTGTATCGTTTGATCATCAGGTCTTCGCCTTCCTCTACAATCTTGCCCCACATCTTCATGCGAACACGCTTACCCCTATTCAGCCGCCCCCTCCATCAACCTCACCCGCTTCTCGATAAGCCCGAGCGGAAAAGTTACGGAAAAATTACGGGAAAAAACCGCTAATAAGCAGGCCGAGATGGAGGCCAAGCAGATTGAGATCGGACACGGAATACAGATGCTGCATGG
>NZ_JABXWD010000639.1 GCF_019173545.1 Candidatus Magnetobacterium casense
GGAGACCCACTCATCGTGATAGAGTGTCAGCAATTCCAATCGGTTCAGCAGATCTCGTGCCTCACCCATGGAAATGCGATTATCAAAATGCGGCATTACTCTCTCCTGCAAACGGCTTGATGCATGAAACACCCACCATCGGACCATTAAAACAGGATCACCCCTTGCCCGCAATAGTTTTTGTCTTGTTGAGGATCGGGGAAAAGAGACGGGATATTATGGCAGTGATCTCTCCTGGCGGGGATACGTGTTCCCAGCCCCCCGCCAGGGTAAACCATCATCATCTTTGGAGTGGCAACCTCTTGTAATCTGCTGTCCAATCAGGCAATAGCCAAGGCCTCTATCTGGCCACCGTTGGCCAGATGTTCCACCACCCAACCAGGCTTACGCCCTTTCCCGGACCAGGTCTGCTTGGCGTTGTGAGGGTTTTGGTATCTGGGTGGCAGGCGGACTCCCTTGTCGCTCCTGGGGCTTCTGCCCTGGGAGGAGACGAAGGCCTCAACAGAGTCGAATCCGGCATCCTGAACCATGGCCAGCATTTTGTTGTAAAGATCTTTTTTGCGTTCTCTCTGCCGCTGTTTGATGAGTGCGTCCACATCGGACTTGAGCAGAACCAAAGCCTCCAAGGGCAGCGACAACATGGTCGACTGGATTGTTTGATGATCCATCTCTGTTTTTTTCTCCTTAGCCATGGGATTCTCCTTGTATGGACATTGTGTAAACGGGTAATACCAACACATCAAAACAAACAGGACATGGCGTTTTCCACCGTATTTTGCTTTCAAGTGTCAAAAGAAACGACTTAAAACGGAATGCCATGCTGTCTCATACCTCCCCCCCCCATCTCCAGAAGGGCCAGGCTCTCTTTTAATCATTGCACAATAAAAACATGAAGGACGGTCGCGAACAACATAATACAACTCTCAGACCATATCAAATTTTATTTATGGGTTGCTGTAAAAAACAAAGAAGAGTGACCGGCAAGGAGAGAGATGCTCTTGTTAAGATTCAGATAAATAGTTTTAAAAATCAGCAGGTTGATATGTGTTTGTTACAATTTGTCAATAGCGATCTTTTTTATCCATATTGGCGTGCATGTGTGCATACCTTCCTGCACAGGCCTTGTTTTTTGCAGGGATTTTGCTGCAACGGCATGAAACCTTTACAACAGGGCAATGGTCTCAAATCTGCTTTTAAAATATCCCATCGATGATTGTGGGTATCCTTAAAACGGGAGGAGGCAGCTTTTCAAATAAAGCAGCTTTGTTCGGCTTTTGCTAATCTTCTCATCTTCGCACTCGTTGGGTTGGTTTGTCCGTCAATGTATGGGATCAGGGCTGCGCTGTTTTGCTTGCCGGCACTGTGTGAGGGGTATGAAAAAATGTTGCCCCATATCGTTTGTGGCTGGTCCGGTTGTATTGTCGGGGCACAGGTTGCGGCGATGATTTTTTGTTGAACCGCTGCCATCTGTTTGCACTG
>NZ_JABXWD010000064.1 GCF_019173545.1 Candidatus Magnetobacterium casense
AATGCTCAATTCTAATGGTTTATATAAAAACTTTTGTCCTATGCGAGGGATAATGACACAATGGTTAGACAGGAAAAAATATAAGGAGAAGTTTCGGGGATACTTCAATGGCGACCATAAGTTATCGCTTATCTGTGTGAACGATGAACAAGAAATAGGCGATGTAGCTACCTGGTTGCTGGAAACTATGCAAGATAAGCAAACGATTGCAAGTGCGGTGTATCATTCGCAAGTCAAGGCTCTAAGACATGGTCTGTTGGAGCAGATTACTCATGAGTTGGGGGCGAGAGATAATTTCCCTAACTATTATAAAAGGGTTGATATATTATCTAAACCTAAAGAATCTCCTCTAATAGTCAACAACTATAATACAGTAGCAGATAAATCATCGGCGGGTAATGACATGCCTATTAGCAATATTGAGCAAACGATAAATACGAACATCCCGGATGAAGCAACCAAATTAATCTTAAAAAAGAGGACGCTATAGATTCTTTACTGTATGAATTCATAGAAGATATAAAAAGAATTGTGCAAAGAAAACGAGCCTTATTGATTTTACTAATCTTTGAAAAAGGTGGTTTAGTAGCTTTTGAACCAGACCATCAATACTGGTTTTTACAGGTTTTTTGTAAAAGGATGAAATCAATAGAGGGCGTCAGGATATGTGTTTTGAATGCAACGGAGTATCGAGCATCTGTTAACTTCGTTATTGACACTCACGATAATATCTCCGGCAAACTTAAGTACACTGAGATGCTTGAAGCAGCTAGTGAACACTTGACATCCTCCAAAGACCCCGCTTCGTTTTGTCTTGGAGCCATGGAGCCGGCTAGTAAAGATATCGATTATTATGAGTTTGCAAAAAGGCTGACCGCTGCCAGGGAGTTTCCTGAATGAATGGACTATCAAGCGTAGAAGTAATAATGAACGTGTTTTCAGAGGAAGTGAAAGAGGCGTTGGAGGTTCTTTGTGTTCCCAACATGCTTGAAGACTCTTTAGCGGAATCTTTATTGCAAAACACGGGCAGGGCCAATGGAAATGCCTCTGCGATTATAAAGAGGTTGCGCTCTTTTCCTATCTGGCACTACAGGACGATACGGACGTGGGCCTTTCATGACGATATCAGACAGTATTGTATCGGCAAACTTAACGGTTCGGGTAAAGACATTCGCACCAAGGTTTTATCCACGCTTAGGGAAAAGAGAAAAGACTTTAAAGATTTCATTGCCTTTGACATTAGCGATTACGATCTGCAAGTTGCCCGATTAGCCTTTACAATTGAAGAGGAAAAACCCAAAGCTGTAGAGGGTATGCGGGCGATATTTGATCTTGCGGCTCAGTATAACGAATCTGAAACTGCCAGGGTTATTGACCTTTACCTTGAAGAGGACATGTCAGCGGCTGAACAAACAGGTGAATCCTTATCGGTCTATGTCCTGATGGCTTTTTTCATGCGTGGTATGTATGCCCACAGGAAAAAGGATCATGACAAGGCGTTGAGGTTTATGATGCCTGTCTGGGAAAAAAGGCACAATACAGTCGCAGGCAGACATGATGCGGCAATAGCGGCGCATATTGTCGGGTTAATATGGAGCAAGGAGCGCAATCGTTGGCAGGAGGCAGAGCGTGCATACAAGAGCAGTCTGACGTTATGCGAAGGCAATGTATTTGATAAGATAAAAGTCTGTACGAGTTTTGGCAAGTTCCTCTTGCGTGATAAAAGGGATTATAGCCGCGCAAGAGAGCACATTGAATTTGCCTTAGAGCATGAAAGAGATGCCAGGTATCGTGAGCAACTGGTGAGCCTGTTTGAAGAATTAGACAGGGCTGAAGACTCAGATTCATAAAAATGAAAACCTGCTTTTTGCAGGCAGGTGGCCGTCACAAGGAAGAGCAATCCCCCTCACTGTCATTGCAATCAACCGCTTCATAACAGATAGTCTTCCGGTAGTGTAACATAATTTCTCAAGGGGAAGTGCATTGGAACCGGAGCGCCTTTTGTTATTGATACGTGATTTGCTATAATATTAAATAATTCATGATTTAAGGAGACTTAAGATTTTAATACCTTAAATTAACATCTGCCTGAGAGGCAAGAGGAGGATGCAATATTAAGATGGAAGGCAAAATTCTTATTGTTGATGATGACAGAATAATCGTTGAGAGCTGTAAGCGTGTGCTGCAGAGCACGAATGTGGAGATTACAGTTACCACCTCTTCAGTGGTTGCAGTTGACCTGATCACAAACAATGAATACGACGTCGTTGTAACGGACATCATGATGCCAGAGCTAGACGGCTTTGAGCTGATCAAACGAATAAAAGAGATAAGACCCGCCACCGGTATCGTGGTCATAACCGGCTATCCAAACCAGCAGAGCATCCAGGACGCCATCCAGATGGGCATCATAGACTATTTGCCCAAGCCCTTTACGCCCAACGTCCTGCACAACACCGTGTCAAAGGCCCTGGAAGTGGCCAGAAAACTCAAGACCTTCGCCCCCGAACCCACAGCCGAAGACGAAACAAAGGCCAAGTCGGACGAAATCAAGACCATCATAAGCAAGTACAAAAACACCCCCGGCAGCCTGATAAACGTCCTGGCCAAGACTCAGGCGTTAATCGGGTACCTTCCGCCATCCGTCCAGAGGCTTATAGCCAAGGGGCTAAAGATACCGGTCAGTGAGGTACACTCGGTTGTTTCGTTCTACCCGTACTTTACGATGAAGGTCAGGGGCAAGCACAACATAAAGGTGTGCATTGGTGCGGCCTGCTATGCCAAGAGGGCAAACGAAATCCTGGCCAAACTAAAGGATACCCTCGACTTCAACGAGGACAACGTCACGCAGGACAGACTGTACTCCTATGAAGAGGTCAGATGCCTGGGGGCATGCGGATTCGCCGCCGTCGTGGAAATAGACAACGACACCCACGGGGCAGTGGAGCCGGAGGGCATCAGCGCACTGCTGGAAAAATATAACTGAGGAGGATTGTTATGCCAAAACTGACCATAGAGGACCTCAACAGAATAAAGGAGACCTACGACGACCCTCTGAAGGGTCATACAAAGTACACCGCCACGCTCTGCGGCGGCTCAGGGTGCAGGGCAAAGGGCAGCCTGAAGGTCAAAGACGCCATTGAAAAACAGGCAACGGCCAAGGGAGGGGATGGTCTGCTTTCGATTCACCTGACGGGGTGTAACGGGTTCTGTGCCCAGGGGCCTGTCATGAAGGTCTACCCAGGTGGGATTTTATACCAGGGGATCAAGGAACAGGACGCCACAGCCATCGTGGATGAACACCTCACTGGCGACAAACCCGTAGAAAAACTCCTCTGCAAGGACAACACAGACCCCAAGGGAAAGGCAACCATTGCCTCGGTAGAGGACGTGCCGTTTTATAAGTTACAGAGTCAACGTGTGCTCAGAAATCGTGGCTTTATAGACCCCGACAACATAAACGAATACATAGCAAAGGACGGCTACATGGCCCTGGTCAAGGCCGTTACACAGATGACCCCCCAGGAGGTTCTACGTGCTATCAAGGACAGCGGTCTGAAGGGACGAGGCGGGGGCGGATTCCCAACCGGTCTGAAGTGGGGACTTGCCGCCGGTACGGATGCTGCCAGGAAGTTCGTCGTCTGTAACGCCGGTCCGATATCGAGGAGCATCGTAGAGATAGACCCGAACCTCATCATAGAGGGCATGGTCATTGCCGCCAGGGCAATAGGGGCCACACAGGGATACGTCTACGTCCGGGAACCTGATAACCTGTTTATCATCAACCGACTCAAGACGACCCTGGCAAAGGCCAGAGAATATGGCTTTATCGGGGAAAACATCTTAAACTCGGGGTTTGACTTTGACATAGAGCTATCCATGGGTGCGGGGACGTTTATATGCGGCGAGGAGACGGCGATGATCAGCTCCATGGAGGGCAGACGTGGCTATCCGACATCCAAGCCGCCCTATCCGGCATACCGTGGCCTGTGGGGGTATCCCACGGCGGTGGACAACGCCGAAACATTTGCCAATGCCCCACAGATAATCCTCAATGGCCCGGAGTGGTTCCGCCGGCTTGGCACTACCGATTCCCCTGGGACAAAGCTATTCACGCTCACAGGCGAGGTAAACACCAATGGCCTCATCGAGGTGGATATGGGGATCACGTTTAAGAGCATTGTCTTTGACATCGGCGGGGGAATGAAGAAAAAGAAACGCTTTAAGGCCCTTGGCATCGGTGGCTCTACGGGCGGGTTTATCCCCGAGGGGATGCTTGACATACAGGCCACATACGAGGACATCGTGAACGCCGGCACAATCATGGGTTCGGGCAACCTCATCGTCATGGACCACAACTCCTGCATGGTCAACACGGCCATGTTTGCGATGGAGTTTGCTACGGCTGAGTCGTGCGGCAAGTGCGTCCCATGCCGCATCGGAACCAAGGTCATGTACGACAAACTGGTACAGATAACCGAAGGGTTTGGTGAAATGAAGGACATCGAAACCCTGGAATCCCTCGCCACGGAGGTCAAACGCACATCGCTGTGCGGCTTTGGCCAAACCAATCCCCTTGCCGTACTGACAACCATAAAGTACTTCGCACAGGAGTACGTCTCCCACATCAGGGACAAGTGGTGTAAGACGGGCAGATGCAAAAAGCTCTCCACCTTCTACATAGACCATAGCGTATGCACCGGTTGTACGTCATGTGCAAGGAAATGCCCACAAAGCGCCATAACGGGCGAAAAGAAGACCCCGCACACGGTCAATCAGGCACTCTGCGTACAGTGCCGCAGTTGCTTTGAGACGTGTACATTTGGAGCGGTCAAGATAGGCGCCAGGAATATGTTTGAGACACAGGAGGTCAAGGCATGATAGAGTTCATTATAGACGATCAAAAGATCACCGCAGAGAAAGACACAACGATCTTAAAGGCCGCACTGGATAACAACATCTATATCCCGCACCTGTGCTGGGACAGACGCTTAAAACCCTTTGGCGGCTGCCGCATGTGTCTGGTTGAGGTGGAGGGACACAGTCGCTTCTTTGCATCGTGCGCAACCCCTGCAGAAAACGGCATGGTCATCCACACGGAAACGGAGGAGATACTAAAGGCCCGCAAGATGGTGCTTGACCTGTTGCTGGTGCATCACCCGCTGGATTGTCCCGTGTGTGACAAGGCCGGCAACTGTCAACTGCAAGACCTGGCCTACAAGTATGGCCCCAGTGTAAGCAGGTTCGTGGGGGAGAAAAACAATGCCCCTGAGGACATCACAAACCCACTGATAGAGCGAAACCCCAACCGGTGTATTACCTGTGGCCGATGTGTCAAGGTCTGCTGGGAGCACCAGGGCGTGGGGGCTATTAATTTCATTGGCAGGGGGTTTGACACCAAGATCAGTCCACCCTTTGAGGAGACCCTCAACTGTGAGTTCTGCGGGCAGTGCATCGACAGTTGTCCGGTGGGGGCGCTTGGAAACAAGCCCTTCAGGCACAGGGCCAGGGCCTGGTTTTTGGAACACAAGCACAACATCTGCCCATACTGTGCCGTTGGTTGTACCATCCGTTTTGATATCAGAGAGGGCAAGATACTCAACGCCCAGGGTGATGAACTCAAGGGCATAAACAAGGGCGACCTGTGTGCAAAAGGCAGGTACGGCTTTGACTTTATATATGCGGTAAACAGACTGAAAACCCCCATGCTCAGAAAGGACGGCGAACTCAAACCATGCACATGGGAAGAGGCGGCGTATTTTGTCGCACGACGCCTGCGCCAGATCATTAGTGAAAAGGGTCCCGACAAGATTGGTGCCATAGGCTCGCCCAGGTGCTCCAACGAGGACAACTACATGCTCCAGAAGTTCATGCGTGAGGTGGTGGGCACAAACAACATAGACTCCTCGGCTGCCTTTGGCTATGGCAAGATACAGAGGGCCATCGATATGACCTTTGGCCTGAGCAATCTTGCCGTTGATCACAACAGCCCGTTGAACAAGGACGTTATCCTTCTGTTTGAGTCCGATGTGACCTCCACGCATCCGATTTGGGGGCTGAAGTTCATAGAGGCGCGTCAGAAGGGGTCACACCTGATCGTGGCTGACCCCAGGGAGACCAAGATATCGCGCCATGCACAGACCTGGTTGCGGATAAGGCCCGGTACGTCGCAGGCACTTGCCTATGGTATCATGAAGCTGGCCGCCGACGAAGGATTGCCGGCAAGGATTCAGATGCCAAGCGGCATTGGCAACTACGAGGCGATGCTGAGGGTCATACAGGACTTCACCCCGGAGGTGGTATCGGAGATCACAGGCATTGGTACGGCGGAGTTCATTGATGCGGCCATGTTGTTTATCAATGCCGCAAAACGCCTTGTGGTGATGAGCGTCTGTCCGGCGGATAATAACAAGGGGATAAACACGGCCATAGCCGTGTCAAATCTGGTAATGTTTATGGGTGATGGCCCTGCGGCGTTGCAGATGCCGGCAGAGTATTCCAACACGTTTGGTATTTGGAAAATGGGTGTGACCCCAGACTATCTGCCAGGGTACAGGAAGATCGAGGACAAACCCGGCAAGGGCTTGTTTAAGATGCTCTACGAACCGGACCAGATCAGCGCCCTGTACATCATGGGCGAAGACCCGTTGATCGCCTTCCCCGACCTCAAGAAGCTGGAGCAGACCTTTGACAACCTAGACCTCGTCGTGGTTCAGGACATCAGGTTGACGGAGACGTCGCGCTATGCCCATGTTGTGTTGCCGGCAACCAGTTGGGCTGAAAAGGATGGCACCTTTATCAGCTCCTCCGGGCAGAGTCAGAAGGTCTACAAGATCGTGTCACCCGCCGGGGAGGCCATCCCGGACTGGCAGATATTCAGAAACCTCTACAGGGTAATGCACGTACCCACAAAGATTGATAGCCTGAAGTCATTGCAGGATGAAATAGCCGCTCTTGGCATCCAGCCTGGCAGCGGAGCCGTATCCCCTGGCATGAATCAGAAGTGGAACTACGTCCCGATGCCGTTTAATCTCCCACGGGATGCCAACTATCCCCTTACGATGGTAACGGGCAATCTCATGCAGCACTCCGGTGCCTTGTCGGTGATGTCAAAGAGCCTGACACACGTAATATCCGACGCATTTATTCAGATAAGCGAAGAGGACGCTATCAAGTATAAGCTGGAAGATGGCAACCAGGTGCGGATACACTCGGCCAATGGCGTGGCTATGACCAAGGTACGTGTCACGGATGAGTTGCCGGAGGGGATGCTCTTTGCCCCCATACACTTCAAGCACGGCAGGGTAAACGAGCTCACCTATGCAAACGAGGACGGCACCATATCACCGGTCAACGTCAACATCGAGCTTATTGTCGGTTCTTAAGGAAAGAAGGGAGGCGGCTCCGCCCCTCCCTCAGACCCACCCCGCAAGGGGACCAGTCCCCTTGACCCCATTATTTTGTCAGTCAAATATCATGCCTGAAAAAACCTGCGTCATTTTAGGATACGTTTTTTTGTATTCAGGCAACCCAAAGATGAACTTAAACCTGAAAAACTCTGGTCTGTGCAGAGTAAATGTCTTGTAATCATCTGTGTTTACTGATAATTCCAAGGTGGTGAAGGTGTGTGGCCGCGTAAACAAGATGACGATTCCAGTGCTGGTACTAAAAATCTTATATTCCCTCAGAGGCACCATTGTTTTATGATTACTAACAAGCTTTACTACGTTGCCGCTATCCCCCCATGGCCATCCTGATATATAAAACCCGTTAGATAGTTCCGGGTAGTTGAATGTTACCTTAAGTACAGTCTTATCTCCGCCTGTATATCTTATTACAGGGCTTAAATTGCCTCTATGTAGGCGTAGTTCAGAGGTCGTGTCTAGTGTATATATGTCACATTTGCGATCAATTTTTATCACACTCAGTTTTATAGACAAGACTACCAGTAGCGGCAATATCAGCAAAAAAGAAAATCCTGTCCATGGCATCTCCCTCCAGGCATACCTGACCGTCAGCCAGGCAAACAATGCCCACAACGGAAATGTCCAGTTTATATAATGTATAACCAGATACTTAAATATGGTTGAGTAATCACAGTCATTGTAGGGGATGTAAAACAACAGGGGGAGTAACAGTGATGCTACTAAAACAAGAATTTTCCAGCTATATCTCTTCAACGCATAGATCAAACCAGGCAAGATAATCACATACCACGGAAAATAACCCAGCAGACTGCCATAAGATAATCCACTAAACGAGTACGACTCAACAAAGATCATGTAAGCCTTATAAAACACGTTACTGAAACTGAACCCTCCTCCGCTGACAGCCGTAAGGTAGGGGGTGAGCACATAGCTGCCATAAAATAACTTATTGAAGACAAGTACCCCCACGAGCAAGGGCAAAAAAGACAGAATTGCCGTTATGAGCCTTGAGGGTATCTCCGTCTTACTTTCAACATTGATTATGCTGAACAAAAAAAACGGCACAACGAACAAGATATCACTTGGCCGGCACAGAAATATTATGGTGCCACAGATATATGAGACAACCACGTTGACAACCTTGTATTGCCGCAACAACAGGAGATATATGATCACATATGTAAGGGCATGTGTTGGGATTGTGCTCCATGGGACAAGCAGATTTACCAGTATGCTTTTATGTAAAAAAATTGTAACAAAGACCAATATTATCGATTCATTTCTCGGTATAAACTTAACGTATATGTGATATAACGAAACAATTATCACAATCAGGAAGAAGATGTTTGGTATCAACATAGGATGTAGCGGCATGAGCTTGTAAAATATAGCCCCCATAGCCGGATACCCGATGGGATAGAAATGGGATTCCATGCCAAAATCAAGCATTGCAAATGCAGCGATGCTCTTTATATACAGACTCTGGTCCCACCACCCCCACCACCCCGGTTGAGACGTTGTAGGCATCGATGGACACAGAAAATATGCCACGAGATACAAAGCAATCATGCCGGTAATGACGGCTATATCCCAATAGTGTTTCTTATTATTAGCTTGTGATATCAATGTGCTTAGTTTGTGATAAGTACTTGGACAAAAGTTTGGGTAGCAGTCCAACCAACCGTGTGTAATGCAGCCTGCAATCATCTTGCACGATAAGGGCACGGGGCATGTTCACTTCCACTTGCTCCTGAAGAAGAGCACGCCGCCCAGACACACGACGGCATTGATGGCGATTGTCTTTTGTATACCGATGCCCTGAGCCATGGTGCCCATAAAGGCGGCTCCAAGTGGGGCCATCCCCAGAAACATCATCGTATAGATGCTCATTACGCGTCCTCTGAGTTCATCCCTGGTCTTCAACTGTACGTAGCTGTTTGCCGTGGCCAGAAAGCTGACCATGCTAAAACCCATCACGCACAGAGACGCCAGCGATAAGATAAAGTTGCCGCTTATGGCAAATATAAACAGTACAAACGGAAAAATAACGCTGGTAAAGGACATGTATGAACGCTTTTTGGAAATATCCCCCTTAAAGGCAATGATGACACCCGCAAGGGCCGAACCGAAACCAACTGCCGACATCATGTATCCATATCCCCTGGCACCGGAGCCAAACACGCCATCTGCAAACACCGGCAGAAACTGTGAAAACGGTATCCCAAACAGACTGAACACCGTCACAGTGAGTATGATATACAGGATGCGTCTGTGTTGCCCGATAAAGGCCATGACATCGGCAAAGTCCCTGACGACTCCGTTTGACTTCCCGACCTGTATGTCTTGCCTTAATTGGATTCTCCACAGGGCGTATATAACGGGCAGGAAGCTAAACACGTTTATGTAAAAGCAGAGGGCCACACCATAATATTCTATGACAATGCCGGAAATAAATGGCCCTATTACCCTGGCCGAATGAAACATCGTTGCGTTAAGTGCGACTGCATTGAGGAGGTTTTCTCTGCCGGTGATTTCGATGATGAAGCTCTGGCGCACTGGTATGTCTATTGAGTTTACGATTCCGAGGATGGCAGCAACGGCCAGTATCAGCCATATGTTTGTGACCCTGTGATAGGCGATGACGGTGAGCAGTGCGGCGGGAACTATGGATAGCGCCTGTGTGGCAATAAGGACGTTTCGCTTTTTGAATCTGTCCGCTATGAGACCACCGATGAGGGTGAAAAACAACACCGGCAGCGAAAGAGCCAATGCCGTCAATCCCAGATAAAACGACGACTTCGTTATCGAGTAGACAAGCCACCCAAGGGCCGTCTGTTGCATCCACGTGCCAATGAGAGATATCGACTGGCCCATGAAAAACAGCCTGAAGTCTCTTACACGAAGGGCCGAGAACCGATAAACCGTCACACAGCCTATTTTAAAGAAAACATCAAAATCACGAAAAAGAAGGGAGTCAGGCGTTGCCCTGCAAGTACAATCTCAACTGGGCTACCGAGTCGGAGTGCTTGATATGCTCCCTGAACTTATCCAGTCTGTCTATATCATCAATGGTTCTAACCATGTCCATGAGTTCAAGTCCTTCAGGGCCATATTTAATCTCAAGCATTCCTTCTATCCCTTTGAGTTCGCCTTCCACTCTGCCTTCCATTCTGCCTTTGAGTTCACCCTTTACGAAGACATCCTTAAATACTTCGTACTCATCAAGATCAATCGTTATCGGCATGTTCAGTACCTCCTGTTTTACCTTATAGACCAAATTTCTTAATCCGGCAAGATACAACAACTTTCTGATATAGTTTTCCATTTCCCTGGGCGACAGCAGGGAGAACTTAACAAGAATCCTCTTTATGGTGCCATCTATATCGTCGGTTGTGCATAAAATGGCCAATACGTTATCATCCGGGTCATCGCTGTCAATGAGCTTATTGCCATCAAGGTTGCGCACGTCTACCAATCTGTAATTATATCTGTTTAATCCGGACTCCATGGTACTCTTCATGTTTAGTGGCTTATTGCCAACATATAAGACGATTTGTATTGGTAATCTCTTGTGCTGGTTGTATATAAGTGCGGAGTAGAGGTACATGCGTTCCAACATCATACTATCATTTGTCGATTGTATCTCTATCTGGATTATTTCACCATCCGGCGTCTCAATTACGATATCGGCCTCCCTTGTCTGAATATCAGGGAATTGGACGTCGATGAATTTACCTGTATCATACCCGGTCAGCAGCTTCAGAAAAGTCCGCGGTACATCTTTGATGATGTCCTTTAATGCTATATCAAATTTCTGGTACATAACTGTATGGTAACAACCTCTGAGTGTTGCTGTCAAGTTATGTTGTGCCGTAAAACCCCTGTAGGGCTTTTTTTTTGCGACAAGGCTATATTTGTGTATGTTGGTCTGTCGCCTGAGCTGGTTTGAGACCGAGTGCGTTAATCAGTTCGATATCCTCTGCGGGTGGCCTGCCGCGCGTTGTGAGGTAGTTACCGATCAACAGGCCATCGGCACCGGCCATGAATATAAACGAGTTACACTGTCCCAGTGTCTGCATTCTCCCTCCGCATATACGTATCTCTCTGGCGGGCAGCATAAATCTGTGCAGACTTATGATCTTGAGTGCCTCAATGGGGCTTAGTGGGGTACGGTTGCCCATTGCGGTACCTTTTACGGGGGTCAGGAAGTTGACGGGCACCGAGTCTGCCTCAATGCAGTCAAGCACCCTTGCCATATCGATCCTGTCCTGCCACGACTCACCCAGTCCAAATATCCCCCCCGAACACAACGACAAACCCGCCTCTTTAACAGCACCGATGGTACCGAGCTTGTCCTTAAAGGTGTGTGTGGTGCATATCCGACTAAAAAATGCCTCGGAGGACTCTATGTTATGGTGATACCTGTGCAGGCCGGCATCTTTGAGCATAGTGAGGGCATCCGTATCGATAAGCCCCAACGTGGCACATGGCAATATCCCCATGGCGCTGATCCCCCTGACCATCTCTGCAATGTCAACAAGGTCATCATCCGATACCGCCCTGCCTCCGGTAACCAGGCAGAATCGTCCCGCACCGCTGTCCTTAGCGGCCTGGGCAGTCATAAGCACCTCCTCCTTGTCCCTTAAGGGGTATCGTTCGATGTCGGCATCACTGTTGATGGCTTGGGCGCAAAAGGCACAGTCCTCTGAACAACCCCCTGAGATAACTCCCTTGATTGAGCAGAGGTCTACGGTGTCTTTTCTGTAAAACTGTCTTATATCGTTGGCACAGTTAAACAACTCATAGACGTCCTGCCCCTCCGTGTGGGCAATAGTCAATGCCTCGGTATCAGTTAATCTCTTACCTGCCAGTACCTTATCCCTCAGTGTCGGCATCTGTGTCATAGTCTATTTTACACCGACTGTCACTTGGATAACAACCCGCCTTAGGGCAATCGTATTTGATCGTAAGAGAGAGGAAGGGGCGGCTCCGCTTCTTTGTCGCTCCAGGAGGCCCCGGCTCAATGCGCTCCTGGCCCCCTTCAGAACCCCCTGCAAGGGGACCAGCACCCTTGACTCCATTTTACCATGCTTTTTTTAGAACAAACCCTTCTTTAACATAAATCCTGATAATCCCAATTGTCGGACAGCTCCTTACAGTCGCCGGGCCGTTAAATCGTGATTCAGACATATTTGATTGTAGAAATTGTAATGTGACATTATCGTAATAGTTCAGCCCCCTAATAAGAAAAAAAGAAAGGGGCGGCTCCGCCCCCCTTCAGAACCCCCTGCAAGGGGGCCAGCCCCCTTGACCCCTTCTTACCTTGTTGACATTGGGTTGATTATACACAACATTTCAAT
>NZ_JABXWD010000640.1 GCF_019173545.1 Candidatus Magnetobacterium casense
CAGTCCCCTTGACCCCGTTTATCTTACCCACCAAAAGTTTATGCACCCCAAAAAAAAGGGTAGTCCTCAACAAGCAGAAGTATGGTAAACTATCCGTAGTGTTATTATAGACTTAAATGAGGAGTAGTTTTTCTATGGCCACTAAAATTTCAGATATTTACAGTTGTTATATTACGTTGCTGTTTGTATGCCTCCTGATGATTCCGGAGAACGTCTTTGCCTTAACGCCTAAGGACTTCCAATACAGGGCGGAGATAAATAACGCAACAAAGCCAAACACGCTCTATCGCATACACCTGACCCCGGAACTGCTCGACAAATGCGCCCCAGGCTGCAACGACCTCCGCCTGCTGGATGCAGACAACAACGAGGTCCCCTATGTCATCCTGCAAGACATACTGCCTGCGGACAAGGTCGAGACCTACGCACTACAGATCACGCACTACGAGGCCGGTGACACCCAGGTGGATATCGTCATGCAGATGCCCAATACGCACAAGCCCGTAAGCGTCATCGATCTGTCAATCGCCGACAGAGACTTCAACAAAAAGGCAGTCCTGTACGCCAGCCGCAACGGCACCGATTGGGAATTTGTAACACAGGAGGGCATCTACGACTTCACCTCCCAGGTAGACCTGCGAAAGACGAAGCTGCACTTCAGCGCCTCCGACTATCCCCTCTACCGGCTCATCCTCACCGATGCGGATATGGCAACCGCCGGCAGTCAGCAGGTCATTCATCTGAAGTACGAAGGTCTGGATTTTTCGGCCTTTGGGGTTAGAAACAAGAAGGTCAGGATCAGCGCCGTAAAGGCCTCAACCGCCGCCACTAACCAACAGCGGGTCGTATACGACAAGAAGGTCTTCAGCGGTCTGCCCGCAAAGCTCGATGACAGGAAAAACACCGTAGTCATGGTCGATAGCCCCGTCCCTGCAAGTTCGGCAACGTTGGAGGCATCCAATCCCTACTACTACCGGAAGGTGGACGTTTACTATGCGCTTTCTGGTCAGTCCGGCAGCGTTTCCTATGCGCTTTATGCTACGCACTACGTTTACAGTTTCCCCATGATTGGTCAGGGGGCGTCCAGGGACTACTTTGACCTGCCTCCCAATCCGGGCAGGCAATACAAGTTCGTCGTCAACAACAACAACAATCCGCCACTTGTTGTAAAGTCCGTGGCGCTTAGTTGGGTCAAGCGGGACCTGTTTTTTGTGTCGCTGAAGGACTCCGGCAGGTACGTGTTGTGTTTTGGCGGCAGCTCCCTGAAGGCGCCCCAGTACGACCTGGCAAGTTTCGTCAATCAAGGCAACTACTTTGAGAGACCCTTTGAGTTGGCAGGACCCGTCGTGGTCACATCTAACGCAGGCTACAAGCCCCCGGCACAGCATTTGAGCCGGCGAGTTGAAAAAGCGATCCTTACGGTAGTAATCGTTACGTTGGTCGTGCTCATCGGCTTCTGGATATACAGGCTGTCTGCA
>NZ_JABXWD010000641.1 GCF_019173545.1 Candidatus Magnetobacterium casense
TAATATACTGATCGGATTCGAGTTTTTTCGGGTATCAAAGTTGCTCGAATAGAAGAAAGAAAGGGGCGGTTCCGCCCCCCTTCTTGTCTTTTCCCTTACTCTTTAGAATACGCCTTTGACTCTGCCTGTTTCGACGTCTACATCGACGCGCCTGTAGGCCGGGTCTGAGGATGTTCCGGGCATGAGCTTTATGTCACCGGCCACGGGAACCACAAATCCCGCTCCCTTGTACAGGAGTATGTCTCTGACGAACAGCTTCCAACCTGTGGGGACGCCCTTTTTGTTGGGATTGTCGGAGACGCTGAGGTGTGTCTTGACCATGCAGGTGCCGAGCTTGCTCAACTCGGGGTCGGACTCTATGTTTTGGGCCTTCTTCAGTGCATCGGCGGAGTACTCAACCCCGTCTGCGGCATAGACCTTCGTTGCAATGTTGTGTATTCTCTCACGTAACGGCATCTCAAGCGGATAGAGGAACTTGAATTCGTTTTCTTCGTTGCAGGCGTCAACGACGGCATCGGCCAGTTCAAGAGCACCCTCGCCGCCTTTTTCCCAGTGCTTGGAGACTGCCACCCTGGCGCCGGCTGCCTCTACCATGCGCTTGACGGCGTTGATTTCGTTGGCCGTATCCGTGTAGAAGGCGTTGATGCAGACAACCGGATTGATACCCGCACTCTTGACCGTCTTGATGTGATGAACGAGATTTACGCAACCATTTTCAGTCCATCCGACGTTTTCGCCCTTGTACTCATCAGGGATCGGCCTGCCTGGAACAGGGATCGGAGCGCCACCATGACACTTGAGCGCCCTCACCGTTGCCACGATAACGGCAGCATGTGGCTTTAAGCCTGAATATCTGCACTTGAGGTTCCAGAACTTCTCAAACCCGATATCGGCGCCAAATCCGCTCTCCGTCACGTTGTAGTCGGCCAGCTTCAGCCCCACCCTGTCGGCGATGATCGACGACTGTCCGATGGCTATGTTGGCAAACGGTCCTGCGTGTACCAGGACGGGCTGTCCCTCAATTGACTGCAACAGGTTGGGGTTTAACGCCTCCACCATCCATGCCGTCATGGCCCCGGCAACTTCGAGGTCTTCCGTGGTGATAGGCTTGCCGGTGCGGTCATATGCTACCACGATCCTGCCCATACGTGCCCTGAAGTCCTTGAGGTCCGTGGCCACCGCCAGGATCGCCATTATCTCCGAGGATACGGCTATGTCAAAGCGCGTCTCCATCAGAGCGCCATCCATCTTGCCACCAAGGCCGATGGTCATCTTTCTGAGCGATTGGGCGCAGAAGTCCATTATCCATGCCATCTGGACGTTCTTGGGGTCTATGTCAAGACGTCTGAGCTTTCTCTTGGCCAACTGCTCATCCGTGTAGTTGTTCTCATGCTGCCGTTATCGTGGCAACGGTGAGGGCGCTCAAGTGTCATGGTGGCGCTCCGATCCCTGTTCCAGGCAGGCCGATCCCTGATGAG
>NZ_JABXWD010000642.1 GCF_019173545.1 Candidatus Magnetobacterium casense
GTCACAACATAAATGGACGAGGGAAGCCTCGGACATTTGAAATAATAACTGTCGAGATGTAGACCGCTATGGAGACGGGCAGGACTGTAAATCCTGCGTCATTGCGAACCAAGGGAGTTCGATTCTCCCCATCTCGACCAAATAACCAAGGGAAGAGCATGCCAAGATATCTAGCTGGATTCTCCCTAGCAGCCATGCAGGAAACAGAATCTCTTTCAAAGAAGATTGGCCGCGCGCTCACCCTGATTCGAGAGACAAGAGGTCTAACAGTTACCCAACTCGCAAAGAGGATCGGTTGCCATAGGGCAACCGTCACCGAGTGGGAAAGAGGAGGGACCAAACTCTCAGGGTTAAGAATTGTCAACATCGAGAATCACATCAGAGGTTGCGGAGCAACCTTCGAAGAAGTAATCGAGGAAATCGGTTACGGAGACTAATCCACATGGCCCCGTAGCATAAGGGTAGTGCACATGTCCGATACACATGGGAACTGGTTTCAAGCACCAGCGGGGTCACCATAGCGGAGTAGCTGAGCTGGTACAAGCACGTCGCTCATAACGACGGGGACGTCGGTTCGAACCCGACCTCCGCTACCAAATAATAAAATTGGGGACGTAGCATAACTGGCCAATGCACGTGGCTGTGGCCCACGGGTAGGAGGTTCAAGTCCTCCCGTCCCTACCACCGAACCTAGAGGAAGACGCCATAAGCGCCCACAACGACCTGGAGACGACCATCAACGAGCCCGTGACCGACCCAGATCCGTCAACACACCGCGCAGCCACGTTCCGGGCGCGGGAACGGGACGCAAGGATCGCGGAGCTGGAGAGCGAGGTCGCACAGTTCCGGAAGCTGCTGATCGGATTCTCCGCCTGCCCGCGGTGTCAGGGTTCCGTGGAGTGGGACTGCGGCATGGTCGGGGCTGCCAGAATCCGCTGCACGGGACACGCCCTGAACGGCTGGGTCGGTTGCGGGTGGACACTGAGCTGCGGAGACTACGCGAAGGGTCACGTCACGTTGAATGGAGAGAAGCGATGACAGACTACCAAAATGGCCACGAACCACCAACCACACAAGACCCGATTTTCCGCGACATGATCTCTCGGGAACGCAGCAATCGGATCGCGGAATTGGAGGCCGAGATCGCCCGCTTGACCAGCGAGAGGGACCGGGCAGTCGAAGCACTTCAGGCTGTCGAATTGGAGTTAGACGACATGGAGCACAAGTCCAACCATAGGGGCAGAGAGACGCGATCGATCATGCTCTTCTGGGCAGAGCGGATCCGTAGGGCAATGACAAGGGACAGAAAGAAAGAAAAAAAATGAGACAGTTAACCTCTGAGAAGATCGTAAATAACTTCACAACCTGGGTTATGATCTCCTGTGTCTCTGTACTGTTCATCCTACTTCTGTTCTCTCTGTTCATTTCATCATCTGCCAACGGGCAGACCCTGAGTCCCATTCAGGAGATGAC
>NZ_JABXWD010000643.1 GCF_019173545.1 Candidatus Magnetobacterium casense
GGTTGAACGTCATATGGTATAGGATTCTGGGTCCTAAATACCACTGTTGCCGAGCCATCATCGGTTACAGCGTTTCTGTCAATGGCCCCTGACTCCGCATAAAACGATACAGCAGTATTTTCAAGTATATTGTAATTGCCGAACCTGTCAGCCATAAAGACAGAGATATTAGCTTGAATATTCGCCCAATCAAGGCCTTCCAGATTAAATTTGTTGGTAGTAAGTGTTAAGTGGGCGTCATTCGGTATTCCGCCGCCTATTGATATTCCAGTCGACGCAGATGACATGCCGGCGACCGTAGCGATTACCAGGACCGGGCCAGCCACACTGCCGCTGTGCAGATATACGCCTGCTACGCCGTCTACTGTTGAGGCGCTTGCCGTTGTTGGCGTGCCGTCATCTGTGCCAAGATACTCGCCGCCTGCTGAAGGCAGTCTTCCTCCGCTCGGGCCGCTCATGGTAAAACTTACTGAAGTGCCATCCACAACATTATTGCCGTTTATGTCCTTAACCAGAAATAAAATAAGAGAAGTCTCTGTCTGACCGGAGCCGCTTATGCCGATGACTGTAGGTGTTGCACAACAAAACTCTAAGCTGCCGGTTGCTGCCGCTGAAATAACTATGCTTGCAGTATCGCTGACCCCGCCTGCTGACCCGGTCACTACAACCGTACCGGGCGTGTTTAAAGCAAGCAATGTTGCAGTTGCAACGCCACTCACTGTAGTCGCCTGGGTTGTTACTAAACCATAACCTGACGGGCTTACAGAAAAAGTTACTGTTGTGCCATCAGGCACATTGGCGCCCAGGTTGTCAAGCACAGTTGCTGTGATGCTGGCTGTGCCTTGAACAGTCAAGGCTGCGGGCAACGCTGTAAGATTGATGCTTGCCGGCGCCCCTGTTTGCTCTATTTTCACACTGACATTCTTACTGATACCACCGGTTGACGCAGTTATGACAACAGTGCCTGTGGTATTTGCAGCAGTAAATGTTGCGGTGGCAACGCCATTCACTGTAATATCCTGGGCTGTCACTGCCCCATAACCTGCCGGACTTACGGAAAAAGTCACTACGGTTCCATCCGGCACACTTGCGCCTGTGCCGTCAAGCACAGTGGCAGTGATAGTGGATAGCTCCAGGTAATTTATCGTAGAAGGAGATGCTACAAAGGTCATGCTCGCCGGAGAAGTGCTTGTGGTTGATGTTCCACTGTCATCATCTCCTGTAGCAGGAGGAGCGCCGCCCTGACTCGCTGGCAAACTGCTGGTTCCTACGCCACCGCCGGTGCCTCCGCACGTGTATGTAAATAACGCCAATATCAATAACAGAACTCTACATACTTTCATTTGCAAAACCTCCATTATTCCGACCCTGTATCTACGGCAAATGTTGCTGTTGCGGAGACAGACCCTGAAACAACTATGATGCTGCCTGTATATTCAACCAATCCTCCCTGATAGCCGATCTTCAGGTA
>NZ_JABXWD010000644.1 GCF_019173545.1 Candidatus Magnetobacterium casense
GCGTGGCTCTTTCGGTTAGTGGGGAATCCGTTATTACGGGGGCAACCAATAATACTCTAGTGCAGTATTATCAAATCGTAGTCTCGGGAGTAGGAGATGGGATAGACGCAGCTCAGACTACAGGGTATAAACTTGGTGGGGCTATCAATTACCAGGTCTGGAGGTCGGCTACTGATGCGGATAGTGACTTCAGCAACCTAACGGCTCCCACTACCGTTGAAAATTACTATGACACAGCTTATCCGTCGGTCCTCTTTCCCGGGGCAGCGGTGGCGACGGATGATACTTACTCAGACAAGGTGGGTTTGAGTGTTACGGGAAGCAACGTGACGACCTATCCTCATTATTACTTCTATACCCTTTCAGCCACCGGGACAACCAGCCTTAATACTACCCATGCACAGGGCTATCAATCTTATGGAACACCGGCATATCAATGGTATCGCAGCAACTCTACGAGTCCGAGCGATTATTCGGTTTTAAGCGGGGCTACGTCTGCCTCTTGGGACGATACCACGTCCCCGGCGGGTATCATAACACCAGGTAGTGCTGATGCCACTGATGGGACGTACTCGTTCAATATAAGCATATCCCTAGTTGGAAGCAGCGTAGCGGACGGGGAGGCCAGATATTATCTCCGTCAGATGTCGGCCACCGGAACAACGAGCCAAAACTCGACTGCCGACAGCGGATATAGAAACGCAGGACCGCTCCTCATTCAGTTGATGAGAAGCGCCGGTGATAGTGATGACAATTACTCCGACATAGTGGGAGTGACTTCCAGCCCGTATGTGGACACGGATGTTCCGCTTCCTACCATAACCCCCGGGACGGCGGTGGCAAGCGATGGTGACTACACGGATTATGTTTATGTCTACTTGTCGGGGGCATCGTTCAATGATGGGGAAGGCAGATATTACAAATGGGCAGAAACCGCCGATGGTGCAGCCTCACTGAACTC
Source organism: Candidatus Magnetobacterium casense (assembly GCF_019173545.1). Classification (GTDB taxonomy): domain Bacteria; phylum Nitrospirota; class Thermodesulfovibrionia; order Thermodesulfovibrionales; family Magnetobacteriaceae; genus Magnetobacterium; species Magnetobacterium cryptolimnobacter. The sequence goes on from NZ_JABXWD010000644.1 coordinate 962, forward strand.
CACATCGGATAGAGGGCACACCGGCATAGTCACTCCACAATATCAGTGGCAAAGAAGCGACGGTGATGAGGACTGGGGATTTTCTAATATGACTGGCGATATATTCGTGACGTTAAATGACACCACCGCCCCGGCTGGCACAATCGGGGATGCGTTGGCGATAGCTTCGGATGCCGAATATGTAGACAAAGTTACTCTGAGTCTATTTGGGGGAGCGACCACAAACGGTTCACGGCGCTATTATCGCTGCGTTCTTAATGGATTAGGTGCAACGGAGCAACCATCCTCTTCAAATAGGGGGTTCAGAGGAATAGGAAACGCTACTTACCAGTGGTTCGTATCGGCGGCAGACTCGGACGCTGATTACTCTAACATCACCTCGCCGGGGCTGACGGATTATGCTTACAATACCACCAACGGTGTCTTTTATCCTGACGGCAGGTTCTACCTGGCGGCAATAGTGGCCACCGGAGCCACCGACAAAAACGCCACTGCCGACAGGGGTAATT
>NZ_JABXWD010000645.1 GCF_019173545.1 Candidatus Magnetobacterium casense
GGCAGCGCTGAAAGACACGGACGCCGGGACAAGTGCCGAGTGCCAGGAGGCGGGTTTACTCGAGAATTTTTCCTTTTTCCCAAAGCCCGATGCAACGGCACAGCTATTTGGTCTGGCACCGTTGAGCCAGAGCCTGCCCGATACCTTTGCAGAGATGGTCAACTGCTATGAGGAGCTCCTGTGCGACGTCACAGAGCGTGCGGGGCATGGGCTGGAGCCTCATGTCTCAGAGACACTGCGCATAATGAGTCAGGAGCTGGGCATCCTGAAGGCCGGGCCACGGGACGTCATTGATATCCACGTTACGGCCATAAAGCATCGGCTCAACGAAGTTCCGAAGGATAGAGCAGGCGTGTATGTGCAGAAAAGTCGCCTGTCTGTACTGGAATTCATGGGGTATCTGGCGGCCTACTACCGCAACTATGCCTACATGCCGGAGAGATACAAGCAAAACAGCAATGACATCCCTGCCATGCTTGCAGGCAATTCCGACGAGGAGAAATAACTGATATGGATAACAACAAACCATCCCTGCTCATTGTCGATGACGACCCCTCCAACGTCAAGATATTAAACGAGCTGCTGCGTGCCGATTACAACATCCGCGTGGCAACAAGCGGAGAGAGAGCCTTGCAGATAGCCCTGTCAGATGCCCCCCCGGACCTTATCCTGCTCGATGTCATGATGCCGGGCATTGACGGCTATGGCGTATGTAAAAGCCTCAAGGCCGATCCGGTTACCGAGGATATCCCTGTTATCTTTATTACCTCAAAGGTAGACGAACAGGACGAAATAAAAGGATTCGAGGCCGGAGCCGTTGACTATGTCACAAAGCCATTCAGACCGGTCATCGTCAAGGCAAGGGTCGAAACCCATGTCGCCCTTAAGATCAAAAGCGGAATGCTTAAAAATCTCTCCTTGCGTGACGGTCTTACAGGCATACCCAATCGCCGCCGTTTTGATGAATATATGGAAATAGTCTGGAACTACAGCATCAGGGAATCTTTGCCGTTGTCGCTGATCCTGATAGACATTGACTATTTTAAATTGTATAACGATAACTACGGACACCAAAGTGGTGATTCATGTCTCATTGAAGTAACCAAATGCCTTGTCTCGTCAATCAATCGAAAAACGGACGTCGTAGCCCGTTATGGCGGCGAGGAGTTTGCCTGCATCCTGCCAAACACACACCTGGATGGCGCCGTGTCCGTTGCCGGGAAATTCCGGGATGACGTCCTCGCACTTCAAATACCCCACATCCGCTCGTCTGCCAATGATTGTGTAAGCATAAGTCAGGGGATTGCCACTCTGATACCATCAGATACCTCCTCCCCTGAAACCCTGATAAAAATGGCTGACCAGGCCCTGTACAAGGCAAAAGAAAACGGCAGAAACAGATTTTGCACTTTTTAAAGGAAAAAAACACGATATAATGCCCATAAAGAAAGTTATCCCACTCACGCCC
>NZ_JABXWD010000646.1 GCF_019173545.1 Candidatus Magnetobacterium casense
TAAGCCCCTTGAGGACGTTGCCGTTGATGATGAGCGGGTTGTCCTCCGTCCAGGCGGCGTTGACGGGCGGTATCTCACCCGTGCTGCTCAAAGACGGGAAGGTGATGTCTGAGTCGATGAGCGGCGATGTCTCTGCCGATACGACAGGTTTGGGTATGGTCGCTGCTCCAAAAGTATATGACCCGGCATCACCAAAAGCCGCAAGCTCAACAGGGGATAAGTACAGGCTACAGAAGTTACCGGCCTGTGTGCTTTCTCCGCTGCTTGAAGGCTTTGGCCACGTCAGGGCTGCGGTGATTGTGGCCCCGGCTCCGTTGTATGTACCCTGGAAGTAGTCAAACCTTACGGTGGCAGTGGCGGCAGAACGCTTTTGATACAGACCAACCTGTAAGGTATGCCCTGCAAAATCAGACCTGGTAAAGACCTTTGCTGACGTCCAGGAATCCCCTGGGTTGAGTTTTCGATACGCAGTAAAAGTGTTACCAACACGTGCCAGGCGCACATATACGTTTGTAGAAGATAAATTGCCGGAGGTACTGGTGTTGTTTGTTACGTCACCCCACCAAAGATTTTGGCTAGCATCCCACCCTATGGCGATCCAATCCTCCCCGGCGGAGGCATTGACGTCCCGGCACATCAACCCCTGAAACAAACCGGCGTTGATCTGATACAGGGCAATGTCTATGTCAAAGTCGCCTAATATCTCCTGATAGACAAACGGATGCGTCATAGGGGCGTCAGTGGTGGTCGTGGAACTGGTAATTCTAAGATTGCCGGTATACGTGATATTGACGTCCATAGCGGATGCGTTGGCGGAGTTTAGGACATTCCACCCATAGAGCTTGGCGCCGTCCCCTCCCGTCAGGAGGTTTTGCTCTGTACTTACTCCGAACTGGTCAGACACTAACTGTTACTCCGCCGGCATGGTGATGGAGAACGTTGATATTGTCTGTACGGCGCCTGAGACTATTGACGTCGAAGACATGTTCAACTGAGCGCCGCTTGTTGCAACGGCCCCGTCAAGTCGTTCTTCCGTGGTCGATGATACGCCGGTGTCTGAGGGTGCAACGAGCCGGAACCAGCCCGCCGTCCCCGTGGCCACGGCAGTGCCAGACCACGTTTCACCGACCGTCTTGGACAATACACCGGAGGATGCCTCGCCAAAGCTCAATCCCGCAGTAGTGCCGTCGGAGTAGACCGTGCATAGCAGTGTCCCTGTGGGGGCATCGTTTGCCGTGGTTGGCTGAGAACCCGTGTATATCTTGATAAACCCTTTGTAGAATATCTCCTGAACGCTTTCGGCGGCATGTGAGAGGGTGATTTCATCGAAGTAGCATACGTCAGAAGCCCCCGTGCTTGCCGTCTGAAACGACAGATATACGGAGGTCGTGGATGCCCCTGTTCTAAAGCATACCTCTTTTTTGACCCAACTGCCTGCGGTGTCGTCGTGTACGACCTCAAGG
>NZ_JABXWD010000647.1 GCF_019173545.1 Candidatus Magnetobacterium casense
GGGCGATCAGATACGCCCAGCGGTGAAGTTGAAGTATCCCAGCAAGGGCGCATGGAATCCCGGCGAGAAGTTTGCCCCGCTTTCATGGCGGCTGTTGAAGGATCAGGTAGGCATATATTTCGAGAACCGTGGACTAGACTTGATGGATAACGTATTCAAGGCAACCACTAACACGGATACGGGAGAGGGTGGCACCGTTGCCGATGTATGGCTGTCCGCATGTATCATATCCGATGCGCGGGTGCAGGCCAGCGCACGCGATACAAAGATAGATACCGCAGACATTCCAGACATCACGCGCATGGTAGAGTACGGCAAAGACTTCAAATACATGAAGCCCATAAGTTGGGATGTGGAGATTCCCGGTATCGGAGAACATACCACAGCCTCGACAACCAAGTTGCCGGTTACATCCATCAACGATGCCAGCGGGCTATCCATGCGATGCAAGGACGAATTCTATCGGTACAACACATCTATAGACGCCGGCCAGATAATGATTCCGTGGATTGACGATACTTACTGGATAGGCGACGTGATAGGCAGTATCCACGATAAACACATGGTAATCAACTCCGCTATCGTTGGAGTCACCTACGATTTCAACGCGCAGACAACCACGCTGTACTTGAGTGACGAACGGTACAGATAAGGGGATGCAATGTACGAGCCGGGGGATAGACTGATAAAGTGGACTGACGAGCCAGCACCGGGCTACGGTCGTCTATATCCCATCATCACCACGGCAACAGATGACTTCGGCATGGTCATACCGTACAACAACTACATATCCGCACGTGTACACGTAGGCACCTACGCCGAAGAATACACGTGGTCCATGAATGATATCGTCGGCCCCGACAACCCCATCATAGCGAGTTACACCGTAACGTCAGACGCATGGGGCGCTCTTACCAACTACAGCTACATCAAAAGCACGCATAAGACGTACATATCCGGTGGAAGCGAACTGACCACGAGCAGGTCAATCACCATTCCCATGGTCAAGTTCACATCCCCGCAGTACACACCCACCCCCGAAATGCTTATCGGTAACATTCTCGACGCTGGGATAAAGCAAATAGCTGGGGACTATCTGAATTACACGTTGAAAGCGGCCCTTGTTCCCATAAACGAAACATTCACCATAACCGATTACAAGCCATCGTCGTTTGTCAGCCTGATACGGCCCTTGTCGTGGGGTGGGGCAAACAGCGGATGGGAGGAATATCCAGGTCCGTACTACAGCGCCACCCTCATATCCTACGGTGGTGCGCTGAACCACACAACGGACTACCGCTTCGCGTTCCCCGTATCGCCTAACTACCAGAAGCAAATGGGGACGGGTACGATATGCCATGGCTATGCCATCGTTGCCGTGGTATACAAAGAGTACATTGAAGGCGGTGACGATGCCCGTAACAACACCGTAGCCCGCGACATGCCGTCCACATATTCACC
>NZ_JABXWD010000648.1 GCF_019173545.1 Candidatus Magnetobacterium casense
CCATACTTGAGGGTTACAAGATAGACATGCAGGCGGCGGAGTTGGCTGCTAACGTTCAGCGGCTCGTGCTTGAACAGGGCAAGCTCGTTATTGATTCCCACATTGCCACTGCGCAACTGAAAGAGCTTGAGTTTCGTGCATGGGAGGCAGAGGTCAGAGGTCAGCATATCCAGGCGCAGATATATGAGACGCTCGTTAATGCTTACCGCAGTGAGCTGGAAGGGGCACGGATTCAATCAGCGGTAGAAAAGGACAACCTTGACGCACAGATAGCGCAGGCCAAGCTCAACCTTGACGGTTACCTTGCAGGGCTTGACATGGAAAAGGCCAGGCTGCACGGCGATGTCTCGATAGAGGCATTGAAGGTAGACAAGTACAAGGCCGAAATAGCCAGTTGGGGTGAAGAGGCCAGAGCCATAGCAGAGGCCTTCCGTGTATGGATTGAGACGGAGCGCACCAACACGGAGGCCAAAAAGGCCGAAAGTTCTCAGCATCTTGAGATAGCAAGGCTCACGTTACAGCAGATGATGAACGACAATCAACTCAAGTTGGCCGCTGCAAAGACGGGTACGGATGCGTATGTCACGCTGCTTGGGCATGTGCTGTCGTCGATCAACACGTTAGGGGCTTCGATTGAAACGATTAGTAAGTAGACCAGGTGCGAGCCTTGAGCGGGAAAGAGGAGATTACATGAAGAATGACTTCATCACAAGCGATATGACGCAGGCCAAGATAAGGCCAAGCATCCACTTGATGAGTGTCAATTCACCCTCAATTTTAACAATGCGCTCACTCAATTTTGCTATATCATCTTTTGTCGCCAGGTCCCTCCTCGTGTCAAGGCCGGCTTCGTTGATGACCTTGATAAAGGCATCCGTGCCCTCGTCTCCAAGCTTGTCTCTCAATGCCTTTGGTATCGTTATTACACTCATGACTTTAGTATACAACCACGCATGTAAAAATGCAAACACATAACCCTGAAAAAAGGAGGAGATAGACATGGAAGGCGGATATGGATTAAAGAAAATTAAAGAAATAGGCCAGAGCGTTTTAAACAAGGAAGGCAGGGAGCTTGTTGGCTTGCCTGACCCTCCTGATTTCAAGCCAGTTCCAACAACGCAGCCTAAGAATCCGGAGGGGATGCCTGCAATATTGCCGCCTTCTCATATTGATGTACCAGAGCCGACATTGCCAGTAACTCCGTCTGATACTCCAAAGCTTTTTACGGATCAAGGCAAGCCTCCAGAAATCAAGGTTGATAGTGTTTCCACCATATCTACGCCGGTAACAACCTTACCTAAAGGTGCAGGTTCTCACAACAGCCCGACATATGGTAAGGTCAGCTACACAGGAGAAGGTTTTGGACTTCCAACTAAACATTTTGGTCATCCTATGTTTTCCGGTGGCGGTGGTGGTGGCAATGAAATCCCGACACCAACCACAACCCCACAGCCTAAC
>NZ_JABXWD010000649.1 GCF_019173545.1 Candidatus Magnetobacterium casense
CTGAAGCCCCGCACGGTTCCGTCCAGGAGACTATTACCTTGTCCGTATAAGTCCCATCCGATGCCGAGGTTCCCGTAGGAGCAGGAAGGGTATTTGGGCTTCCCCAACTGCTGATTGAGGGCTCCGGGTAGACATATTTACGAAGTAGAATCCAATCAACCTTGATTCCGTTAGTGGTATACGTCGATATTGCAGCTCTCATATCGGCAGAGTTGGGCGGGGTGACAGTCACATAGGCAGGGCTCCTCGCCACGTCATTCTCAAAACCATAAACACCGCTTCCCCCACGAACAGCTAACTCTATGGTCTTGTACGCGTCTATGGAGAAGTTGGTGGTATTAAGACTCTGTGTTACTCCGTCCCTTGTTAAGTAATATGTGGTAGACGAGCTTCGATAGATATATGCCTTATGACTACCAGTAGGTGTTTGTGAGCCATAAGCACTTTCGGTTTCGTCCAAATTGCCATTTGCCCTTATAGCGTAGGACGTACTGCCTGTAGCTGTTTGTCCATAGATAGCTCGCCAGGCCGCAGAACCGTTCTGGTACGTCAACATACCGCCAGACACCGAAGCGTAGGCCGTATCCCCAGCCCACTTGCTAGTATTCAGACTCGTTCCTAAGAAGTCATCAAAGAAGATAAAGGTATTATCCCCGTTACTCCCAGAAGTGGCTGCCGAGTTGCCATAGTACATCAGAAACTGAGTCACCGATGGAGAAGCGGCGATGCTGTCAAACTCAACCCAAAAGACCGCGCTGACATTTGAGGTATAGGTTTCTACCCAAGAGTCTAAGGAAGTCCCGGAGGGAGTAGTGAACCTGACATCATCGAAGTCGGCTTGAATTGTATAGTTGAGATACACGCTGCTTCCCGAATCCGTCCCGGAGGCCGCATAGACATTGACTCGCATCTGGTAATTTGTCTGAGTTCCTGCGGAGGAGCCGGTTATCCCAAACACCTTCCGGTAAGTGTAATCATCGAGCCAGTCCCCACAGGTGTAATTGACAGAGAGATAAGGGGTTCGGCTTATGTTCCCGCATCCCCCGTCATAGTAGGCTACCCTTTCATCTATGGTAAAAGCAGGAATGGTACCGGCTATTTCCCTGCTACTGCGAACCATGAACTTGGTAGTGCCGGATGTGTCTATCCACCCCATGCCGGAACTGGAGAGAGTAATCTCATTGTACCCCGCGGTGTTCCAGCCACTTGTTGTTTTACTTCCGCCATTGCCCGAATAATAGGACTTGTTATAGTCCGTAGTCTGCATCGGGTCGTGAGGATAAGTTGCCCCGCCGGTTTGTAGAGTCAGGTCAAAGTCCGTAGTGGATGAGTCGCTTGACCCATAGAGATTAAGGCTTGCTCCTGTTACTATCCCCCCTGCGATAGCAGAGGTATCAAAGAAGAGAGCGCCTTTATCTATGTAGAACCAGGCGAAGACATCCAAATAC
>NZ_JABXWD010000065.1 GCF_019173545.1 Candidatus Magnetobacterium casense
AGAAGCGGAGGGGGTGAGGCACCCCTGCCACAAACCGCCCCTTTCTTTCCTTACTTCTTGGGGGGGTGAACTATTACCCGATTTTTATGTGAGGCAATTCGCTCTATTGACTTTAGGGACTTGCTTTTTGTACGATAGCTTTAGTGTTAAATATTAAAGAATTCATAGGAGATAAGAACCATGGATGGCAGTGAGGGCCGACCTATAAACGGACATAGAGTTCCGGCTGTATGCCGACATCTGTAAGAGAGGGGCTGTTTACTGTCAATCTGATTAATAAAACGCTCGCCTGATTCTTCGCTCCTGCCAGATGTCTTCGGCGATGCACATCCCCATGTTCATCACTATGTATCGCTGGTTCTTTGTGTCAGAGAGGTCAACTCCGTATCGCGGCAAGGAGATTTTTATGACGAATCGTTGGCGAAATTTTATAATACTCTTGTCAATCGTAGGCCCCGGGATCATAACGGCTAACGTTGATAACGACGCCGGTGGGATTACAACCTACTCCCTTGCCGGTGCTCACTTTGGCTATTCCCTGTTGTGGTCTCTTATCCCGATAACAATAGCGCTCATCGTGGTACAGGAGATGTCTTCACGGATGGGAGTGATTACCGGTAAGGGGTTGGCTGAACTCATACGCGAAAATTATGGTGTCAAGATAACCTTCTGGCTGATGCTGGCCCTGTCCGTGACCAACATCGGCAACACGGCAGCAGAGTTCGCCGGCTGGGCCGCCAGTAACGAACTGTTTGGAATAAGCAAGTATATCTCCGTCCCCGTAGGGGCATTGATTGTCTGGCTGCTCGTCGTGAAGGGGACTTATCAGGTCGTCGAAAAGATTTTTCTGGCCGTATGCGTTGTCTACCTGGTGTATATACCGGCTGCTTTTATGGCAAAACCACAGTGGTCGCAAGTGGCAACGGAGATGCTCAGGCCATCCTTCAGTTTTGACACGACCTACATTGTAATGCTGATCGGGATGGTCGGCACTACAATAGCACCATGGATGCAGTTTTACCTGCAATCTTCCGTGGTCGAAAAGGGGATAAAAAAAGAAACCTACTGGGCATCCCGCATAGACGTGGTCTTTGGCTGCTTCATGGTGGACATCATAGCGTTGTTCATCATTGTCACCTGTGGGGCCACGCTATTTAAGGCCGGCGTCCACGTCGAAACTGCCAAGGACGTTGCCATAGCCCTCCAACCCATGGCCGGACGCTATGCGTCGATCCTTTTTGGGATTGGCCTGGCCAACGCATCCCTGTTCTCTGCCTCCATACTACCCCTGGCAACGGCATACACCATTTGCGAAGGAATGGGCTTTGAGGCCGGCGTAAACAAGAGCTTCCGTGATGCACCCATCTTCATGACTCTGTATACCGTATTTATCGTCATTGGCGCCATGATCGTGCTGGTGCCGACAATCCCGCTTATCGCTGTCATGTGGATGTCTCAGGTGGTCAATGGTGTCATGCTGCCATTTGTGCTGGTCTTTATGCTGATGCTCATCAACAAAAAAGACCTGATGGGAGACTACGTAAACGGAAGGGCATTTAACTGGATCGCATGGGGTACAACCATCACAATGGTAGCTCTGACTGTATTGTTTGTACTGTCAATGTTCTTTTGGTAAGAGCGCCGCTTTGTTTTTTTAACTTCTTAATCCTGCTTGTGTTTCCAGGGCGTTGCTAACGTACTCGATCTCCGAGTCCTTTATTGTCCTGAGGTCAAGTAACAGATGGTTGTCTTTGATCCTACCCACAACCGGAGGGGTTGCCCTTGATAGCCGCCTCTGTAGCTGTTGAACGGTCATCGACAGGGGTCGTACCCTGAGCACGCAGGTTGGCAGTTCAAGGCCGGGCAGTGCCCCACCTCCCACCTGTGAGACGTCACCTGCGACCTCCACCTCAGCCTCTGTCATCCCCTTGAGACTGGATGCAAGCCTGTCTGCCCTGCTGCGGATAGTCTCCAGCGGTTGGAACAACATCCTCAGTACCGGAATGTTTTCAATGGCGGCCTCGGGGGTGCCCAGGTACTGGATCAGGGTTGCCTCCAGGGCTGCAAGGGTCAGCTTGTCGATCCTTACCGCACGACTGAGCGGGTGTTGCCTCAGACGTTCAACGTATCTGGTTTCGCCAACTATGACGCCACTCTGCGGGCCTCCAAGGAGCTTGTCACCGCTGAAGGTCACAACCCCCACGCCCTTTTGGATTATCTCTGCCACGGATGGCTCCGTGTGTACCCCAAGCGGTCTGAGGTCAACCAGGCAGCCGCTGCCAAGATCATACATGATACCAACCCCACGCCTGCGGGCAAGACCACTGAGAACCTCAACATCAACCTCTTCGGTAAAACCCGTGACCCTGAAGTTGGACTTATGCACCTTGAGGATCAGTGCGGTATCCTGGGTCAGTGCATCTTCGTAGTCGGCCAGGTGGGTCTTGTTGGTAGTGCCGACTTCTCTGAGAATACACCCACTCTGTGCCATGATCTCCGGTACACGGAAAGAGCCGCCTATCTCCACCAGTTCCCCGCGTGAGACAATCACCTCCTTGCCCTTTGCCAGCGCACTGAGAGACAAAAACACGGCGGCTGCATTGTTGTTGACAACCATGGCATCTTCGGCGGTGGTCAGCTCCAGTAGGTGTTGATGAACGTGGACATATCGCTTGCCACGTGAGCCGGCATCGAGGTCGTATTCGAGGTTGGAGTATCCCTCTGAGACGGCAACGACGTTGTTGAGGACGTCCGCACAAAGGGGCGCTCGACCGAGATTTGTGTGGATCACTATACCCGTTGCGTTTATGACTGGTTTGAGTTGGCAGTTAGTAATGGCGGCCAGCTTATCAGCGACGTCAGACAGGATACATTCCGGGGATATATCCGGCGTCCCGCCCTGCAGGATGTCCCCCCTCCTGGCATCAAGGATATCGCCTATTGCCCTGACCACAAGGCGTCTACGGTACACCCGCAACCACCCATGAGCCTGGGGCATCTTAAGGAGGTTGTCCACAGAGGGGATCAACCTCAGAGTGTTATTTATGTCCATCAAGTGTATTGTTGGAGCATACTTGAGGCCATCGCCTCAAAGAGCGCCCGGCCATCGCTACTGCCAAGGATGTCTTGCACACAACGTTCGGGGTGTGGCATCATTCCAAGGACGTTGCCGGTTTCGTTGGTGATGCCGGCAATGTTTAGCAGTGCCCCGTTTGGATTTACATTATCGCTGACAGCGCCATCCTGGTCACAATAGCGGAACACAATCTGGTTGTTTGCGGTCAGTCTTTCGATAACTGAGGCTTCGGCAAAGTAGTTGCCCATGGCATGTGCGATGGGGATTTTCAGCACCTGACCTGGTGAGTACGTGTTGGTGAAGGGGGTGCCGACGTTGTCAACGCACACATGGACGTACTTGCAGATAAACCTGAGGTCCTTGTTTGGCAGCATGGCCCCCGGCAACAACCCGCATTCAAGGAGTATTTGAAATCCGTTGCATATTCCGATAACGATCCCACCCCTTTGGGCAAACTCGGTGACGGCCTTGATGATGGGCGAAAACTGCGCCAGCGCCCCGGCCCTCAGATAGTCGCCATAGGAAAACCCTCCGGGTAGGATTATGGCCCGGATATCGGCATCGAAACGACTGTCCTTGTGCCAGATAAAGGTCGCCTGCCGGCCAAGCACATGCTTTACCACGTAGTAGCAGTCGTGGTCACAGTTGCTGCCAGGAAATACTACAATCCCAAACATACTATATAAGGTACAAATATCTCAGCGCCTTTGTCAACAACAAAAATCAGGCTTCCTGTAAATATTTCTGTGACGATGGCCGGTTAAGCATTATGGCGCCTCAAGGGGTCAACAAGGGGTGACCTGGAGCGAAAAAGAGGCGGCTCCGCCCCTTTCTTTGTATCATATGCAATCGAAACGCGCCATAGATTTTAGATGAGGCAATTGGCACCCTGTCAATTTGACGCCGCTGTATGCTAAAATTAACAAACGTAAATATGTATCCTCATTTATATTGCATGGTAAAAGAAAGAAGGAGGGCGGCTCCGCCCCCTCCTCAGACCTCCCCTGCAAGGGGGCCAGCCCCCTTGACCCCGTCTTACCATGCTTTTTTTAGAGGATACGTAAATATCAGAACTCATGAAATGTAAGAATAATGAATTGAAAGACAAGGATAGTAAACCATTTTGGATGTTACAATATCCGGAACGGGTTTTTGTTTTTTTCGCAAGTTGTTTTGGCGTGCTGTTTTTGTTATTGGTTCCACCGTTTCAGTCCCCTGATGAATACGCCCATTTTTACAGGGCTTATCAGATTTCTGAAGGTCGCATGGTTGCGGAAGTAGAGTATGATTATATCGGAGGCTACCTGCCTGAGAGCTTGCTGACAACTGCAAAGGGCCTCTCTAAAGGGATTCCCTATCCTTTTGCAATGGGCGTTTCGGTAGATGCCCATTTTAATCAGCATGAAAAACTCACTCTGAGCGACTTTACATCTTTGCTCAAACTTCCCGTTAATAGTCAGCAAAGGGTGTTTTTGGCTTTTCCCAATACGGCATCCTACAGTCCCATACCATACCTGCCACACCAATTGGGTCTTATGCTCGGAAGACTGTTTAACTTCTCGCCGATATTATTGTTTTATGTCGCCAGGGCATTTAATTTGCTCGTATGGATTTGTCTTGTCGCTCTTGCCATCAAAACCATTCCGATTTTGAAGCGGGTGTTTTTCTTGTTGGCCCTGACCCCCATGTCTCTGTTTATAGCCTCCACACTCTCTGCTGACGCTTTCACAAACGCTATTTCGTTTCTTATCATCTCAGTGTTCGTTCGCTATACCTGCGATAACAACAAAGAGATCAAAGTCAATGATATGCTCATCCTGGGTGCGCTATCCATACTCCTGTCTCTTTCAAAACAAGGTTACGGCCTGATGTTGTTTCTATTTTTTCTGATTCCTGTCGATAAAATGAAGACCATCAAAGCCGGAAAATACAAACACATAAAATACTTGTCCGTCTTTATTGCTTTAATTTCGGTCAACCTGGCTGTAGCGGCGTTCTGGTCATCCGTAGTGAGAGACATAGTGATGATACCGCTTAGTTATGCCCCCAACATGTCAGCCCATCAACAGATGAACTTTATCCTCTCGCATCCATTAACCTATTGTAGCACAATTGTAAATACATTCATCAGACGTCATTTCTATGCAGATCAACTAATCGGAGTCCTGGGATGGCTGGATACGCCTATGCCGACATTTATCGTATACTCGTATTTTATGGTACTTGTAGTTGTTTCCCTTATTGAAAGAGATAAACTGTGCGTTATATCAAAGGTCAAAAAAATTCTAATATTTGGCACCATGCTTTCGACCATATTAGCGATTAGCACAATCGGTTATTTATTCTGGATGCCGGTTGGAGCCAATTCAATAGACGGAATTCAGGGGAGATATTTTATTCCTGTTTTTCCTCTTTTGATGCTACTGCTATATAACACTGCAATATCCAATCAGAGTGTAATCATTAAGAACATCGTATTTGAAAAACACGTAAAGATTATAGAATATCTCAGGAACAATGAGACCGTGGTCAACCTGTTGGTTGTTTCTTACAGCGTTTTTACGTTAAGTTGCACATTATCCGTATTATTTCAGAGATATTGGGATCATGGCGGATTTCGATTGGATTAAATACAAACTGCGTATACTGACAATGACGCAGTTTTTTTTCAGGCATGACATTTGACTAACAAAATAATGGGGTCAAGGGGGCTGGCCCCCTTGCAGGGGGTTCTAAAGGGGGGCGGAGCCGCCCCTTTCTTTCTTCTATTTGAGCAATTTTGATACCCGAAAAAACTCGAATCCGATTAGTATAGTACTTTTACGGGTACGGGGTCAAGGACATAGGTATTAAGTTAAGCATGAAAACCTACCAATAACGCCATTCAACTTGCCATTGGCTGCAAACATGTGACTATTTTTATCACAGAAATATTTGCAGGAAGAAAAATTTTGTTGCTTTATACAATAGAGTTATATTAACATATCATTTTATTATATTCGGGGATAACTTTTTAATTGATTCTATTGTGAGGTAAAGATTGGGGACAGGGGTATCTGATAGACTGAAAAGCTGCCTTTTTGTGTATCATCGCCAGTTTATGAGCGTCAACATCGGTGTGTTTACTATTTCCACGGCCCGCCCGTGTGTGGTTGGGATTCGGAGGGGTGATTGAACGACACCGGTGATTCAGACGTTTTAACGCTGTTACCATCCAACTGGTATTACAACGCATCCGTTATCGGCTTCCTGAAGGTATTGGAACACGCCGGTGTAAGCGTTGAAAACTACCTCCGAGACGACGGGACAGTGGAAATAGACAGGTCAGTGTTTGCCAAAGAAAACGCTGATAACATGCCAAAGGCGCTACAATGCTATTATCATTACCATAAAGTGCGTGTTAACCCTGTTCTAAACAAACCCCTGGGATTAAAAATCGTAGGCAATAGTCTTTATACAAACTTTATTAATCCAAGTTCAAAAACAAAGGATGAACATAATCTATCATTGCTAGTTCAATACTTAAGCAGTGATAGTTTTAAAACTGGTGTGTCTGAACCATGTAATCTCTGTTGCCAACCTTTTTCAATAATCCCGGATAAAGATGCAAATCAAGACTTCGGGGCTTTTCTAAAAACCCGTAGTAGATTAAATATGATGCACGGTTCATATATTGGGGGATCATTTGATTTTCCTAACGCTTTTTGGAATATGAAGACATCTGTTAAGCTGTGTCCCCTGTGTATATATCTCGTATTGCATCATCATTTACCGTTTATAGGAACAACATCCGGTGAGTTGTTTATAAATGCGCCGTCATTTAAAATAATGTGGTACATTAACAAGATAGCAACTGAGATGATGTCAAGACAACCTGATATGGCAGTAAGAAAAATTTTAGGATTAAGTTATTTAGGGTTAGCTCAGAGGATATATTCTCTGCTAGGAACATGGTCGTTAATGAACATTGAGATGGTGATCAAAAAAGGCGGTGATATATCTTACTTTTCACTTCCCTTGCACATTTCAAAGGTGCTCAATCAAAAGAGCATCGCAGCGTTGATATATGAAGCAGGAGACCCTCTCGTCTTTAAGATGATACTAAACGGTGACTTTGATGATTTGATAAAACTCTCTCATAGTTTATGTAAACTACTTTTCGCATTTAATGATATCTCCGAAGGTGAACCAACAGATGAAATGAACAATATGATCTCAAATGACAGTTATCTGAAACGATTAGACAAAATAACAAAGAAAGACATAACCGCATTGAGAAAACTGTCAATCAAGCTGCCTTTAATTTATGCCAGGATACGGCAAGTGATAAAACAGGAGTATATATGAGACCACATGAAGAGATAAATGAAATTATAGACAAACTCTATGAAAACATATTGCCACAGAATGTACATGACTGGATAGACGACGTTGATAAAGTCATTAAGATGTTTTTGCGTGATGAGAGTATTTACCCTCTTTTTGACATGCTTGACCTTGTAGAAAAAGAATTACGAAAAAAACAGGGCGTTAACGATCAGGAGAAAGAATTATTGAAAAGGCTGTCTGGAATTAACGGATATATTAAGGCACGAAAAACAGACACGCTAATAGAAGTATTGCAATACAGGGGGGCAACACTAGCTAAGGACGTTGACTTTGTAAAGTCTGTGGAGTCAATAATTTATCGCCTTCTTGAACAAACAAGATTGGGTAAGAGAGAAAATGTGATCCACATGTTACTACGTCTGTGCACAACAAGAGGCAAAAAGTTTCCACAGGAGCTAGTTGCTGTTCTAAAACCAAACGATATAGATGACAACATGTTTAAGGCGTGTGTATACGCATTTCTAAGTGGATTCATTAAAGAAAAAAAGAAGGAGGATGACAGATATGAATAACAACGACAATCAAAACATTAAGGGAATTACGCTTACAGTTATTTTCGAGGCGTGTGCGTTAAACAGAGACGAAAAAATCGGCGGCAATATTCTTTCGATCAAAAAGATGACTCGGTCTGGCAATGAAACATTTAGTTACATCTCCAGAGTTGCCATGCGGCATTACTTGTTTAACTCATTGAACAAAATGTATACTGAAGACTGGACCGAGGCCAGTGTTGCTGTCTCAAAGAAGGTTGTTCAATTTGATTTGACAAAGAACAATATACTTAATTCATCGGAGATAGATGCGTTTGGTTACATGTTTACCGCAACACAACCAACCATGACAAGAAAATCACCAGTGGGAATAACCAAGGCTGTTGCTTGTGAAATATGGGAAGGCGATATGCAGTTCAACGCCAATCATGACCTTGCAAGGCGGTGTGGCAGTAATCCTGATCCCATAAACAAGGAGGAGCATTGTTCATATTTTAAAGTGTCTTATACAATTGATACAGAAAAAATGGGAAACGATGAGTGGTTAATTAAGGGACATGAGTATAAAAACGGATGTCTTGATCTGCTGTTTAAGGAAACAACCGGAGAAAGCGAACTAAAGAGCGGACAGGCAATAGCGAAGATTTTAGGAGTGTTTAAGGAAACAACCGGAGAAAGCGAACCTGAAAGTCAGCAAGAACAAGAAATCCCCTCGGAAAAAATATCTAAAAACCCCGATGGAAAAAGTAATAAGAAGAAAAAAAGTAAAAGTGCCTTCAATATTAGTGTTAAGTGTGATATGTCCTCACAATCTAAAAAAACATACAAAGTGTTGAATGAGCAAAAGAAGCCACTTGGAACGATTACTATTATTGATAAACCTGATGACAAAGCAAAAATGGCCGTCTTCGAACTGACTAAATCAGAAAAGCTCAAGCGTATCAGACAGATTCTCACAGTCATAAAGAACGGTCTCATATACCATACCAGTGGAGAGAACTATGGCATTGTTCCTGTATTCATCGTAGCCGCCGGCTTAAAACTACCCGTGCCGCTCTTTAACTCTTACCTCGAACAGGGTAAGTTCTTTGACGCCATACTCGATAATCATTATATCGTATCAAATGGAACCGGTAAGAAAATGGTTTATTTTTACAATCCAAAGGACATCGTCAACGGAATTGCCGATGACAAATGCTACAAACAAAACCAATGGGATGAATTCTTAACCGCCCTCGGTTTAAAGGACAATGAAAGTTCTGCGGATTAAGATACACCAACCATCTGCGTTCTATCGCATACACTTCAGTTACCAAAGGTTGCTGACGTATCCGATACCACCTTTTTCAACGGTCAAGGGGTTGATGACTAACCTCATGGGCTTAAAAACCGGCGTGCAGGACTATAACCAGGATGAAACCCTCAGCTCGCTCCGATCCGGCCTCTCAATGGCCATTCACGGTACATACGAATCAATGACAAGGGAATACATCTGGTACAGAAATCTCACAAAAAAGAGTCATGTTGCTCGCTTTGGCTCCCCTGCAAGCAGGACGTTAGACGGTATCGTCCAGCACCCCGGTGGGCAGATGCCCGTCACTATCAACGTCCTTGATAACGTCAACCTCGCTATATACATCCATCACAGAGACGACAACATGCTTGATACGATCCAATCCGCCTTTGAAAACCCCGTCAACAGAACCTCCACCATCTCCCTGGGACGTGCTGAAGACTGGCTCGTTTTCAACGACATCACAACCGTTACTCTCAAAGAAGACAAGACAAGCGCCATCCCCTCATACACATGGATACCATCCCCGGCATGGGTCAACACGCACTACCTCCCCAGCAAGGAATCATACGAAGCCTTTTTCCGCAACCTCAACTGTAACCTGGTTAAACTCCCTGGATTTTATAAGATCAACTCCGAAGGCGTCCGCATCTTCGACTACTACATTGACGTCAAACTCTATGAGGGATTGAGCTTTAAACGCCAGACATTCCTCATGGACGAAGATACACCGGTCATATTAACCACACTGGGGCAATGCAATGACAAATAAAGCCAACATCCTCGCAAAGAGCAAACACGCTATTACCCTCAGCCGTCACACCAAAGGTTTGCTTACACAGTCAGAGTCTTTGAAGAAGGCATTTAAACCTTATTTACCTGACAATGATGAATTCCGCAACTTCTTTGAACTCCTGGATGTGGCCATCTTTGCGCATGACCTGGGCAAGGTCTCGTCCACCTTTCAGCTCAACGTTGGCAACTGGCACTACAGGCCACGTATCCCATTGCCAAACGTACCACACAGCATATCCTCCCTCTTCTGGCTGGATTACGATAAGATACGAGGGCGTTTTACAAACGACAAGGACGTAAAAATTCTATATTCGGCCATTGCCTTTCACCACTGGAGGGACAACTTTGAACAGATGCTCTTTGGATTAAGCAGCGAACTCACAAGGACCGCAAGCATCCTACTTGAAAACAAAGACTACAAAGCCGCCCTCCTGCAAAACCTCAGTGAACACTTCGCCGGCGACGACTATCTTAGAAGACTCTCTGAACTAATCGGCTTCAACGAGGATTTAGCCCATACCCTCAAAGATAGAAACGATCTATTTGCCTACGTCGTGCCGCCATATAGCCACAACTTTATTCTTCAGAGATCGTTTAATTTCTCGCAGGGTGCGTATCTGAAAAAATGGCTCCTACTATCTGGGTTTCTAGTGAGGCTCGATCACTTCACATCTTACGTTCAGGATGAAAACACCGATGAACTAATCGAAAATGAGATAGACGCCACACACGTCAGAACTAATGTCCTCAGAGGACTACTGAAAAAGACACCAACCCCCTGGCAGCAACAGGAACTCTCCGACGATGACAATGGCAACAGCATCATCCTTGTGGCTCCCACGGGGGCAGGAAAGACGGAGTTTGCCTATCTGTGGGGCGCTGATTCAAAGCTGTTTTTCACCCTGCCACTGAAAACAGCCGTGAACTCCATCTTTGACCGCACCCAAGCCGTCTATGGAACGGCTAACGTCGGGCTCCTGCATTCGGATGCCGACTTGTACATACTTGAAAAATCAAGATACAACAACTACAATGACCTGCAGCCTCAGCACGACGCTATGGAAGGTGAGAGGCCACAAATCCTTGAAATGGCAAGGCACCTCTCCCTTGCGGCTACCGTCTCAACCGGCGACCAGATATTTCCGGCTACCCTAAAATACCCCGGCTACGAAAAAATATACGCAACCCTCCTGTATTCAAAACTCGTCATAGACGAGGTACAGGCATACAATCCCGAGGCCGTAGCCATGATCGTAAAACTACTCGAAGACATTGCAGTCCTCGGTGGCAAGTTCCTCCTGATGACCGCTACCTTGCCAGATTTTGTCCACAGCGAAATTGAAAAAAGAACAAAAGCCCACTACAAATATATTGACAAGTATGTCGGCGTAATGTGTGTCAAACATAAAGTGGCAATAAGAGCCGGCGATATTGAGGACGATAGCATTATTGCTGACGTCATACAAAAGGCAAGGGGAAAACACAGAACGCTCGTTATCGCCAATACCGTACATAAGGCTCAGGGTATATATAAAAGCCTTAAAGGGAAATTGGATGCAGCGGACAATATAACACTGCTATTGCTTCATTCCAGGTTCGTATTAAAAAAGCGACAGCATGTTGAAGCCCAAATAGCGGGTAAGGGTGGCCTCTTTGCCAATCCAGGGGGAGGCAACGATGCCACGGGCGTCATCCTCGTGGCTACTCAGGTAGTGGAGGCCTCACTGGATATCGACGCCGATATCCTTTACACGGAGCTTGCACCGCTTGACTGTCTTGTGCAACGTATGGGGCGTGTCTTTCGGCGTTATGCCTACGATTCAGGCTTTCGGTACAACGAAAAAGAGCCTCCAAACGTCATAGTCTGTTTTAACAACGGACAACAAGAAAAGAAAAAAGAAACTATCCTTGAATCTGGAAGGGGGTATGTTTATGAAAAATTGATCTGCGCTCTTTCTCTTGCCCTGTTGGTCAACAGTGGCAACAATAAGATTAAAGAGGTTGATGACTTTATAACCAAGGTCAAAGCTACTGCTGAAAAGGATAACGTTCAAATCAAGATAAATAAAGAAATCGATAACTTTATATCTGCTCCGGCAAAGCTTGAAGTATCGTTTCTGTTACCTGAGATCAGGAAGAATGGACTCGTCGGGGAGCTATATGATTTAGTTCCTGAAACATCTGCCTATAAGCGTAAGTTCGCTCAGGCCCTGAGTTTGCTTGATTCCGGGTACATGTCAGAGAGGAAAGAGGAGGCGCTGCGGACGTTCAGGAATATCTGCACCATCTCCGGCATCCCTTCTGCCCTTGAAGGCACGTTGAAGGAAGCCCTTGAGACCTTTATAGACACGCATGACAATGACAACTTCAGATACGTGTCGTTCAAAAACGAGGTGCTATCTCGTGTCGTGGTAAACGTCAGGCCCGTCCTGATGACAGAAAGACCAAAACGTGCAAGCACAATTTTATGTGATCTAAGAAATTGCAAGGTTGAAGAAAAGAAGTTTAACAGGCTGACTCATTGGCTTGGTGATATACTTACTCGAGTTTTCGAAAAACAGGCAAACAGCATGGTATCAATTTTGCTAACCATTTTTGCCTGTTTTTTTATGCAATCTCACGCAACTCCTTCTGCTTTTCACGCTTCC
>NZ_JABXWD010000650.1 GCF_019173545.1 Candidatus Magnetobacterium casense
ACTGTTTGTTGTCGGGGTTGTGTATCACTCCCGTGTAATCGAAATAACCCTCAATGCCGCCAAACCTGTGATAATCAACCGTAGTGGCCCAGTAGGCCCGCTTGACTCCAATGCCTATGGCCGTTACAAATCGCTTGATCAGCTCCCGAGCCTGCCTCCGCTCGGAGTGAAAGTCGGCTGAGAGGCGTGGGTCGTGTGAATCACTTGGATAGCCTGTCTCCCCGATAAAAACCGGCACATTGATATAGCCATAACGCATCAACAGCTCCGTCGTATCTTTGTAGTTTTGCCGTATCTGCTCGTATTCGTTGACACGAAGGTCGTCCATGGCGCCATAGGGATGCCACATGCCAAAGAAATCAAAGGCCTTCCTCACCTTCATCCGCTTCAGGGTCTCAAGGACTTGCTCGTAGAACTGCAGATCGTTTTTAAACATCCCGCTTGTGGTAAGTCGGCACTTGGGACACTGTCCCTTGAGCGTCTTGTATGTGACTTCCAGTGCCCGGGCATATGTCTCCGGTTGCCAGGAGGCATCTGCCTCGGTATCCAGGCTGTAGTCCTTTATATTTGGATACTTGCGCATGGCTGCCTTGAGAAACTCCACATATTGTTGTACGTCCTCTTGGGCGAACTCCCCACGTTTGTTAAATACCCCCGGGGTAACCATTGCCGTACTGGGGTCTATGGTGAGCATGACGTTTAATCCCTTTGATATAGCGTCGTCGTAGAGGGGCTTCATCCTGTCCAGATACCGTGCTCCGCCTCCGGCGCCATCACTGCCATGTTTGTAGAGTACAAAGTGCAGACCGTTTGGCCCTATAAACCGAATCTGCTTAAAGGGCAGTTTGGCCGCCAGATTCCCTGCATACCTCTCCCCCACTGCCCTACCCTGGCTGTCAAAATCACCCGCCAACATCCCAAAGGGACTATACCGTGCAGTGGCAGCACACCTCTGCCCGCCACCAGGTTCAACAAACACAGGTACTGCAGATAGCTCTACCGATATGGCGCCATCCGTTACCTGCATGTATCCCCCTGTCTTTGTCGAAGGAGCCAGGGGGGGAGACTCTACCCTGGTTGTCTTAAAGTCGGCACTGGTGTTTGTCATCGCTATGCCGGAGTCGTACTGTGCAACGCCTTCCGTGACCTGTGCGTAGCTTGCGTTGAGTCTTAAGCTGACGGTAAGCGTTGCCCGTGGCGGCTTGCTATAGACCGGTGGTGGTGACGTGGATGGCGGAGGCATCACGTCTGCCGGTGGTGGTGATGGTGCGGTTATTACGGGCGTGGCCTGTATCGACTCAAGACTTGCAAACAGGCCGTCTACCAGCACGGATGCCTGCTCGGGTTGCAGCAACACATGGGATTGCAGCATCATCGATGTCTCAAATGTGTATATCTTGCCGGCATCAGTGCCCTGTGCCATGAGGAGTCTCGCCCACTGGTTCA
>NZ_JABXWD010000651.1 GCF_019173545.1 Candidatus Magnetobacterium casense
AGCGTGAGCCGGGCTTGCCTTCTACCGAGAGCGCGGTCCCGTGTCTTGGGGTACTCGACCGTACCCCGCTCTTGTCTTTGCTATATGTGTTTGTTTCGGGTGACCCTTAGTAGGTTCGTTTCAGTGCTACCTATTTTCTTATTCTTGTTTGTTGTGGTATTAAAAATACCAGTTTTTTGTGTCTTGCTCTATTGCATTATGCGTCGACTTAAGACTGTACAAGGTTCTTGGGGTTGAACCAGCGACACTTGTATTTGATACGTGCCACAAAGTTGTGCGATTCAAGGTCATCGGTGCCGTTATTGGATCCAAAGATTACATGGTAGTAGACTTTGTCAGTGGGGTCAGCCGAGGTCGTACCAGTGATATCAGAATCATCTAGGCCGCGGGAACGGCCGTAGAATTTAGGCATTGAGAAGGAAGCACGAATAGTCGTTGGAGTATCGTTCGAGTTGACGAAGACGGTTTTGATGTTGGGTCGTTCGAGAATATCCGTTAGAGTCGTTAGGAGACCGGTCATAGTTGTGGATGTGTCGCGGACTCCAATCGAGAGGAATGATCCCACTAATTGGGCATTAACAGGGCCGGTGCCACTTACTTGCACAGTACTGACTATTTTAGAAAACAGGGCTACTTCAATAGTGCTGGAAAGGACTTGCCAATTATCATAAATTTGGGAAAGGTAATCGTATCCGTGAGGTTGATGGCCTCCACTAGAAACAGTAGGGTCATAAAGTCCATTTGCGAGAAACAGAGTAGATGTAGCAGCACCAAGTGTGGGGTTCATACTAAAGTAATCACAGTAGTTGACTTCCGTGTCAAATACTTGACCAAAAGGTCCACCGAAGGATGGGGTAAGAGATCTTGGGGGGCGAACAAGGTTGACGATGCCATTGCTACCACGTTGGGTACCGATACCACCATAACCGGAGTTATAGAAGCGTTTCATCTGAGAGGTGGCTTTGCCTTGGCGCCATCGGGCCGCTTGCGAACCGGTCAGGCGTTTGCGTTTCTTGTTTCGAAGGGGGAGAGGCATTCTTGGGACAGTAGCAACAGGTAATGTACTTAAGAACGAATGTGAGAGAGGGAGGAATTTTTGTTGTGATTGAAAGTAGGTAGCCGGTTAAATTATACAATTACCGGCTCCTCGGAGGGTCCCCCCCACGAGGAGTCAAAAACACTAAACCCGGTTTTTGTTCGACGAGGGAGTTAGTTCAGTTCAGTTCAGTTCAGATAGAGGGTATAGGTAATAAGACATCCTAACCCATTCGATAATGATATTACCGGTAATGGGGATGTTGATCTATACCCTTTTCTGACAGGGGTTAGCGTGAGCCGGGCTTGCCTTCTACCGAGAGCGCGGTCCCGTGTCTTGGGGTACTCGACCGTACCCCGCTCTTGTCTTTGCTATATGTGTTTGTTTCGGGTGACCCTTA
>NZ_JABXWD010000652.1 GCF_019173545.1 Candidatus Magnetobacterium casense
CGTGAGTAAATGTCTGGGGCTGGATAAATCAGCACTGGCCGCGTTCGAGTACGAGATCGGCAAGGTCAGCTGGAGTGACCGTGAAATGATGATTGCGACCGGATTGAGTGAAGAGCTTAAGCTGTATTCTCAGCGGATACAGTATCACCGTCGTATCGGTGTGACCGGTCCAGAACAGTCGTCAGCCTGAGCCGGACTTCGTCAACTTGTCGAGCTTCGGAAGCGTACCGCCAGCGCGGTCTTAGGGCCGTCAGGCTGGCTTGAAGGTGAACTATGTCGAAATTTAATGAAGCGAACGAAGGAACGGAGGAAGAGGCTCGCGTGCGAGGGGGTCACCGTTCCGAAAGTGAGCGAAAGTGGATTTCCCTGGCTGTCGGGGAGACCGGCAAATCAGAGAACTGGTCCCGGTTAACAATGGCAGCATTGGAGTAACTGCAATGAAGAACATCATCCGTATGATTATGGCGGCTGTTGCGACCGTGATTGGCACGCTCTCGAGCTATGCCGGTTCCACGCTGACAGCGGAAGCTAACCCGGACACGTACGCGACTACGTTGTTCCAGACTGTGTGGGACAAGTACGCTCTCGGCTTGGCCGTGTTCGGCAGCATCTTCATCCTCTCCCTGGTCCTCTGGCTGTGGCACTTTGCTCGCAGCAAGGGCATCCGTGGGTAGGATGTGAACGCCGCTGGTCCTGGGTGTCTGCAGCACCCTGGCCGCGGTACTGGAGGGCTATCGATGTGGGAAAACTTTATTTATTTTGCCGCTGGTGGGCTTTGCTGTTATTTGGCTTTTCTGCCGCTGTTTTGGCTCCTAAAGCGGTATTAGCCGAGTCGACTGTCAGTTGGCAGGTGATCAACGCCACCGGTACGACTACGGCCTTTAGCCTCTGGTGGGGGCTGCTGAATCAGACCGGCACGGTGTCGGCCGGGGCCGGTACTGAATCGTATATGAACACCAGTACGTTCTATTATACGATGGATCTGGTGCTGACATATCCTAGCGGCGGTACTTATACGGTTCAGATCCCGCCGGTGTACGATGTGGCTAAAGGCAACAATTTCACGGTGTATGTCCGCTGGACGATTCTTCAGGATGGCGACTCCTTCTTCGCCTTCGGCCAGAACATTGACGAGCCTATGAGCAACGAGTCGAATGCCACTCAAAATCTCCTCGCCAAGCTGCTGCTGACTCAAGGTAGGGCTGAGTCACTGTTGTCTACGATTGCAGGCCGTAACTTCGGAAGCGTGACGGATTATGTGAACAGCGAGATCGTTAAGTTCCGTGATACTCAAACCATTGCGACTCAGGGATACAATACTGCTGTGGATCTTGGTTATGCGTTCGAGGCTGGTACGACGTTAAGTTTCGAGACGACGCTGTCGTCCATAAAAAATCTTACTACGTTTACAGTGGACACTTCTGCTG
>NZ_JABXWD010000653.1 GCF_019173545.1 Candidatus Magnetobacterium casense
AGTATTGTCAGAAGGTTTTGAGGAAGCACTGGCCGAATGTGCCGATAGTAGAGGATATTAGGGATGTCGAGCGAATTAAGGAGGTTGTTGCCAACGCCGAAGAAACAATCGGCCAACAGTCCCGGCATACACGGGCAGGGAGGGCAGGACTTACAGACAGTGGTAGTGAGGAAATTATTACCAACGCCACGCAGCAGCCCAAACGAGAACCGGAGTACCAAGCCGACACCAAGCCAAATAAGTGGGAAGCATGGCCGGTACTTAGTAGTAGAAGCACAGATACCGGTAATGGAGGTGCAAAACCACAATCCCCAGCCATCCTTGTTACCGCCGGTTTCCCTTGCCAGCCTTTCAGTGTGGCCGGGCTCCGACAAAGCGAAAGAGATGACCGCTACCTCTGGCCTCAAACTATCGCAGTTATTAAAGAAATCAGACCCCAGTGGGTATTGCTTGAAAATGTTACTGGAATCATCAACCTGGCACTCGACACGGTGCTATCTGACCTGGAAGGTGCGGGTTACGCCACAGAAACGCTTATTATTCCAGCTTGCGCCGTCAACGCCTGGCATAGACGAGACCGAATCTGGATTGTCTCCTTTCTGGACCACCCCCAATGCACAGGATACCTGGAACAGCCCGGGGCAACTCAGGCCCTCAAGGTTAGAAACGGGCCGCAGAACAGACTACCTAAGTCGCCAGTGCAAGATGATGCCTACACCCAAAGAACGGGATTGGAAAGGGCAAACCCAGAGAGGGACCCATGCCCCACAGGACAGTTTGTGCAATCTCGTCAAGATGTGGCCAACTCCACAGACGGGGAGCCACAACGAGGCGGCTCACAATGCCATGTCAGGGGATTGGAAAACGAAGTTTTGCGAAGTCGCTGGGATCCCGACTACTGGGCAGTTGAACCCGAACTGGGTAGAGTGGCTCATGGGATTCCCCATAGGGTGGACCGACTTAAATGTTTAGGAAATGCGATAGTGCCACAAGTGGCCTATGAGATTATTAAGGTGATCATTGAAATCGACGAGGGGGTTCCACAAAATACCTATACTGTGAAATAATTAAGAAATGGGAATTAGGACAGAATACCAGGCAGTAATTAGTTGTGACTTCTGCTCGGCTAATCTAGTAAACGCATATTGGCGACAAAAGGAAGCAATCAAAGAAGCACGAGGATTGGGCTGGAGAATTGGCAAAAAGGTTACTTGCCCGAAATGCCAAGCGGCGGCATCTGCACGATTCACCGAGAGGGTTAAGGCTGGAATGAACAATGCCCGAGCATTGGGGAAACAGATAGGGAGGCCGAAGATTCCACAGAATGGTTGATTTGTGCCATAATTAAGCTATGCCAAGCATCAAATCCATAAAGTATCTCACCCAGGACGAACTGAAACGCCTCTTGGCTGTTATCACCAG
>NZ_JABXWD010000654.1 GCF_019173545.1 Candidatus Magnetobacterium casense
CGATGACGATTGGAAGAAAATTCTTGATGCCAGCATACTGAGAGCAGAGACGCCGATTTATTACATTGGGCACAGCGACCAGGATTTGAGACGCCGCCCAAGGCTTACGCTGGACCAGGTCTGGATGGTGCTGGATCATCTCTACAACTACCACGGGAAGCAAGCCAGATTGATTGTGCTGGATTACCTTCAGCGAATCAGACCAAGCAACGAACGGCGCGACTGGCGGGTTGCCATGATGGACACCGTTGATAGGGCGAAGGACATGGCGATTGCATATAACGTTCCGGTACTCCTGGGCACGCAAGCCAGCCGCAAGACGCGGGAACTTGCCAATCCCAAAATGCCCATGCTTGAGCACGCCCAGGAGACCAGCAATATCGAACAGAGTGCCAGCAAGTTCTTCTCAGTTTGTATCCCGCACAAAACCATGACTGAGGGCGACACGTTTGATTATGCTGGAAGGATGTTCAAGGTGTCCAAGAATCTGTTACTGGTTGCGTTGCTGAAGCAGAAACGAGGCCCGGCGCCGGCTTACTTTGCGTTCGAGATTGACTATACTACCCACACGTTGACGCCGTACAGCCACAAGGACTATTCCTGGCAAGGGCAGGTGAGATGACCGACCTGCCAATGTTCAAGGAGACCACATGCCCTACAAACAAGTGACCCCCTTCCACCGTGAGGTTATCCGCTACGTCCAGGAGCATGAGCCGGTGGACATCCACGACATCGCGGTTGCCCTGGGCATCAGCTATTGGCGGGCGCAGTACGCGCTGAAAACAATCGAGAATGCTGGAGTGGTACTATTCTGGCAGGATCGGCAAACCATCGGCACGTTCCACAAGATGACGATGGACGAATGGTGTGAAATGGAAAGGAGACCCCATGATTATACATAAGACATTTACGAACAACTACGGCAAATATAAGTTAGCGATTTACCACGACCGGACAGTGACCAGATACAAGACCGCGTTGATATTCAGCGGCGGCTACTTCACCTGGTTGCAGTTGTATAACTGGGTGGGCGAGTCTTTCGCTTCCCGCGATTGCGTGGTTGGACTGTTCACGCCGCCGGATGTGATGGGCAAGGATGTGCGGCAGTGGGCTGATGGATTTTGGGATGCGGTAAACTGTCTCGCAAACGACTTCAATATTAGTCGTTTTATCTTTGCCGGTCACTCGATGGGTGCCGCTGGCGCCACGATTGCCGGTAGGGACCTGTACCGTACCGACGCCGTTGTTGCTCTAGCTCCTCCGTGGCCTCCAGACGATTTCCCCGATCAAGAGCAACTTGAACTAATCCGGTCATCCGTCCCGAATATCAACTGCCCGCTGTCAATCCTGGTCGGCGAACTTGACAAGGTGACGGGGTATGAGGCATCCCTTAACCACTTCGAGCAACCGAGTGACTTCAA
>NZ_JABXWD010000655.1 GCF_019173545.1 Candidatus Magnetobacterium casense
CGGCTTCGGCCTTATGCAACTGGTTTATCGTGGCATATGATACACCCTGGTTGTTCAGGGAATCGGCCCTGAGTTCGTCGTTACGCTCTTCGGTGTCCTCATCGGAGCGCTGGTATGGTTCACCGATAATGCGTCTGTAGAGCGTTTTTAACCGGTCTTTGATTTCGGCAAAGTCTGCGGGTCTGTATCGCGGGTCTTTTGCCAGGCACTGGAGCATCAATTGTGCAAGTTCCTCGTTTATCTCCGGGGTAAAATTTCCCGGATGCGGTGGGGTTGTCCTGGAGTGGAGTTTCTGCCACACGGTCAACTGGTAAAAGATGACACCACGGCGCTCCTCCTCCGTCAACGCAAACGGACGTCTGCCACAAAAGAACTCGTACAGCATACACCCATATGCGTATATGTCGGTGGGGAAGCCTGCCGTGTGGGCGTCCCTGAACTGCTCCGGGGCCATGTACTGTGGGGTTCCATAGGGGACATCTCCCAACGTTATAGTCTGCCAGGAGTCGGATACGATGAGACCTTCCTGTTGGTTGTCAGTGAGGCTGAGGCTTGAGAGGCTCCTTGCAAAGACCGACCCCTCTGAGATGTCATTTACGTCAGAATCGGTGAGGTTGAGGCTATCCTTGTATTTTTCGCTGGTTATCGGGTCATCGGCTCCTGCGCTGAGACCGGCTCCAACCAGGCCGAAGTCGGTGATCAAGGCCATGCCATACTTGCTCAGGAGTATATTGGCGGGTTTTAGGTCTCTGTGTACGAGGCCGGTGTGTTGTATGCCTTCCTCGTCGCTCCAGTTAAGCGTATGGGTGTGGTACATACCCGAGGCTACCTGTATGGCCATATCCAGTTTTTCTTGCATTGTAGACAGCCGCTTTGCCTTTAGCCACTTATCCAGGCTGCCACCGTCTACGTACTCGATAAACAGGCGCGGGATCGACTCTATCTCTTGCACGTAGTAGGCCGAGCAGATGTTTGGGTGTATACCGAGGTTGATCCACGCTTCGGCCTCCCTGTGGAATCGCTTGAGACCGGTTTCGCTGGACATGATAGAGGGCAGGGGGGTCTTGACGGCCATCATACGCTCTGTCTCCCGATCGTAGACGAAGTAGACCTCTCCCATGCCGCCACGTGCGAGGTCGCGTACCTCGTATCTGTTCTCAACGACGGTGTTTTTTGACCACAGACCTTTTTCCCGCTTGCCGGTGTGACCTTTGTCCTTCATAACATTACCATCTCAGCGTATGCCTGTGGGAGCGTTTTTGACAGGCTCAACCGTCAGAGTGTCTGGAATCGGTGTGACGATATCTTTTATTGAAATGCTGACAGAAAGCAAAACTTACAGTTTTTCCTTATTACTGAACTACTGAAACTCTTTTAAACATAGCCAAAGCTCCTTAACTTAAAGTTGTTAAAGG
>NZ_JABXWD010000656.1 GCF_019173545.1 Candidatus Magnetobacterium casense
GGAGTTGGGATAAGTCGGGGAGTAATTTGTATTTCAACGGTGGGAATGTGGGGATTGGGACAACAAATCCTGAAAGACCGTTTCATATACTGCAAAATAATAATGCGGCTGCAATCCGTATGACTAATAACGTTGGGATTATCGCTGATATTGGAGTTTCTGGTGCTGAGGGAGGGCCTGCATACGAAAGTTTTCAGATTGCTGTCCAATCTTATCATCCTTTTATATTGGGTGTAAATGGAGGAGTTCAATTGGTTACATTAGCTCCTAATGGTTATTTAGGAGTTGGACGCGGTTCAGGGGACGTTAATACAGTATCCTACTCCCTTCACATGAGGGTATCTGGTGCATATGTAACTGAAGGCGGAGTATGGACAAACGCCTCAAGCCGTGAGTACAAGGAAAACATCGAGGAGCTTTCCAGCAACGATGCAATGCTGGCCTTAAACGACCTGAAGCCCGTGACGTTCAAATACAAGACCGACGACGAACACCACATCGGCTTCATAGCAGAGGACGTCCCTGACATCGTGGCTACGAAGGATCGCAAGGGCCTAAGCCCAATGGACATGGTTGCACTTCTGACGAAGATAGTCCAGGAGCAGCAGAAGACCATCGTTGAGTTGTCGGACAGGGTGAAGTCGCTTGAAAATCAAACCAAATGATGTAATGGAGACGACAGGATGAGAAGAATTGCCTTAACACTAATGATACTACTGGTGGCGTCATCGACATGGGCAATCAGCACGTGGGACGGCATGACGTGGGATGCAGGCTATTGGGACGTTTCACCTACGGCAACACCAACGCCCACGCCAACACCTACTGTAACACCGACACCCACTCCAACGCCAACAGCAACGGCAACACCCACACCCACAGCGACTCCCACCCCAACTCCTACACCTACGCCAACTGTAACACCTACACCTACTCCTACGGCAACAGCAACCCCTACTCCCACGCCAACCGTAACCCCAACTCCCACACCAACACCAACGCCGGTAACGCTGACGGTCACAAAACAGGGCACAGGGGACGGCACTATAACAACGTCAACGGGCAGCCTCAACTGGAGCGGCAACACCGGCACTGCGCTGTATGCACTCAACACACAGGTGATAGTCACAGCGGTGGCGGATAACGCCTCAACCTTCAACGGCTGGACGGGATGCGACGTAACCATCGGCAATCAGTGTACGGTGAACATGACGGCAACAAGGGGCATTACCGCCGAGTTTAACGGCGTATGCAAGAAGACAAAGAAGGACTTTGACGGCGACGGCAAGAGCGACATCCTCTGGCAGAACTCAAATAACGGCGACGTGGCAATATGGCTGATGAACGGTATTGAAAAGAAGTCCAGGGCCTTTGCGGCCAACGGCGTGCCAAAGAACTGGAAGGTCATAGC
>NZ_JABXWD010000657.1 GCF_019173545.1 Candidatus Magnetobacterium casense
TCAACGACCTTCCTGACAGACATCTTACAGTCAATCCAGGTGTAGAACCACCAATCGCCGTCGATCTTGTCGTTTTTGAGGGTAAGTCTCAACTTCTTTATGTACTCAGCATCAACCACTTGGCCGGTTTGCTTGTGCCGATATGCGGTAATCTCGACATCGGCCCATTTCTTAACATCAGCTTTAAGCTGATAGATGCGAGCGGACAACAGTGCTACGTTGTAACGAACTACATCAATTTGAGTAACCATGACAGTCTCCTAAGATGAGGGTTCACGTGATTAAAAACATTGGGTGAAAACCGAGATGTCACGGCGGATGCAGCCAAACCTAACGCATGATAGCCCCTCCACAAGACGCCGGTAACCACCCCTAACAAACAATTACCTCCGACGGGACTCGAACCCGCACCGGGACGTTTAGAGCGTCGCGCTCTACCGTTGAGCTACGGAGGCGTGAACGCAACTAAACAACTACCCCAAAAACGGCTTCTTGGCTCGAGCGCCCTCGCACTGCGGTACCTGAGTAAAACCCTTACGACGCAGCGCCCCCGCCGTAAGCTTCGTCAGCTCACTAAGCCGGCACCCCCAACCCTTCTGTTTAAGCACACGCAAAAACATCTGCGTGAGAGCGCCACCAGGACGACCATCAAACACGGCATCCATGGAAGTTTGATTCGATTTACACCCCGAAACAAATCCCACGTCCAACGTGCCGTGAGAGATAGCCCGTGTACCGACAAAAGTACGAGGCGCAGCGCCGCGCAGGCGCCAGGCAATATCGACTGGCATCGGGTACACCTTCGGCAACATAGATCCCGAGTTAATCCCAACAACTGACGACGGCGTCTGCTCCGCCAACTCGCGCGACATCGGCATGTTCCGCGTCAGGTCTCCCGAATGACAAGAATCCGAAATCCAATTGAATTTCACGCCGGCCGGAATTGCAGAGAAAATCTCGACGAACTGCTTATCGGTGATCATGTGCTCCGGAGTCCAATCGAAATCAACCGGACAAATTACCTCCAGCAACCTGTCGAGTTCATGCTTGTAGTTACGAGACGGATACTGAGCGCCGTGGCCACTGTAGTGGAAAAAGCAACGTGAGCCCGGAGTCACGTCCACAAGCCAACGCAGCCGATCAAATATGGCGGCCGTCGTAGCCCGCTCGTCACACAACAACCTGATGTCGTCAGCCCGAAACTTCATCTTCGTATTCAGGTAATCGGCAAAATCGGAGCTGTCGTTGACACACCCGGTCAACGGCGCCGTAGGGTATTTGTTGATGCCAACATGCAAAGCTTTATCCATCGTAACCCCTCCACTGAATCAACGATTGTCGCCATCGCCGCCCAGCTTACCACGGTCCTGGCGCGACTTCACCAACCTCCCCTACACGTACGGACA
>NZ_JABXWD010000658.1 GCF_019173545.1 Candidatus Magnetobacterium casense
GGGTAGAAGAACAAACGAGAAAGGAGTAAGCATGGCTTACAATGACGATGTACCTAGTGGGCAGGGATTGGATGGGCTTTCCGGATTTCACATTAAAAATTCAGGATTTCCCCATAGCACGCAATTTTTGAATTTCTCGAACCCGACTGTTTTCAGGATTCAACCTGCGCTCAATGCGCAGGGGGAAGAGTTGCCGTGGCGTGTTGGTACGGGGCAAGGTGAGTTTTCAGACTGGATCAAGGGCGCCCGGATTGCGCTGAAGATGGGTGTGAACTCTAGGTTCACTTGTTTTGCGAACGTAGCTGGCAAACCTCCACGAGATCTTGGTCCGATTGACCTTTTTGCGGTCTCAGTTAAAAAAGCAGTCGAGCGGAATCCGAAAGCTTTTCCAGATGATTGGCTGGATTGGATCAAGTACAACCAGAAGAGCGGTCAAAAGATTGCTGTGCCAGAGTATTTTGCTCTTGTACAGGGTTTGTTGTTTGAGCACAACGGCAAACGGTTTGTTGATAAACAGGGTCGTCCGGAACCTAAGCATCCGACGATCCTTTGCCTTAAAACCAGTGCGCGATTCAGGTTGCAAGATCTGTGCAACATTGAGGTACCTGGTTATAGTGGTCATCCAGAGGATTATGACAAACGGTATCCGATTGGAGATTGTTTCTCCTTGAATGGCGGCAAACTGATCAAGTTTGTGCCGGTTCCCGATGATCGCATGACTCGTGCTCATTACGACATTGAGTTAATGCCGCACGTAGTTCCGTTGCCTGTGTCTGTTGCAAGAGAATGGACTCCATGGGATCAACTTTTGCAGTTTTTGACCGAAGAGGAGCAGGTGGGGCTGCTTGTCAATGCTTTCCCGCCTGATGTTGTTGATTTTGCGTTGGGCAGGGGTCAATACTCCCGGTATTTGCCGGCTGAGGTGCGGGGAGCTTTTGATCGAGGACGTAT
Source organism: Candidatus Magnetobacterium casense (assembly GCF_019173545.1). GTDB lineage: Bacteria > Nitrospirota > Thermodesulfovibrionia > Thermodesulfovibrionales > Magnetobacteriaceae > Magnetobacterium > Magnetobacterium cryptolimnobacter. Next base: position 952 of record NZ_JABXWD010000658.1, read on the forward strand.
ACAACAGGTTCAGGTGTCTCAACCTGTTTATCCGCAGCAGCAGTTTCAACCTCCGGTGTATAGTCCACAACCGCAGCAATATCAGCAGTTGACTCCAAATTACATGCCACAGGTTCAGAGGGCTCAACCGGCTCCAGTTCCAAGCGTTCAACCGCAGCAATATCAGCAGTTGACTCCAAATTACATGCCGCAGGTTCAGGGGGCTCAACCGGCTCCAGTTCCAAGTGCTGGTATCAGCTTTGGCGGATACGAGGATCAAACTCAGGCGCGTGCGCCTGAATCTGTAAAGGTGTCTAACGATCAGAGTGTGGGAGTCAACTTTGGGGGTCCTGCTACGACTCCAGCTCCGTTGCCTCCTCAGCCACCTCGTCGTGCAGATGTTCCGCTACCGCCTCAGGTGGTGCCAGCTCCGGTTCCGACGCAGATGCCTGTGGTGTTTACTCAGCCTTCTCA
>NZ_JABXWD010000659.1 GCF_019173545.1 Candidatus Magnetobacterium casense
GCATAAATATGTATAACAATAGTTCACCCCTAAGAAAAGAAAGAAAGGGGCGGCTCCGCCCCCCTTTAGAACCCCCCGCAAGGGGGCCAGCCCCCTTGACCCCTTCTTCCTGTTATAGTTACTTATGCTCGGTTGCTTAGGTTATGTTAAAACCCCTTGTTAGCGTTGTGATGCCTGCATATAACCACGAGCTTTTTGTCGAAGAAGCCGTGGAGAGCGTGTTGAATCAGACATATACCGACCTGGAATTGATAATAATAAACGACGGCTCCAGCGACAACACACACGCACGTGTGCTGCAGTATGACGACCCGAGGATCAGGTACGAGTATCAACAAAACAGCGGTTCTCACGGCGCCATAAACCGCGGCATTGCCATTGCTCAGGGACAGTACATTAGCATAATAAACTCCGATGACGTCTATCACTGTAATCGAATCCAAACGCTGGTGGAACTCTCACAGCAGGACAACCTCGACTTTATCATAACGGATATAGGCCTCATTGACGAAAACTCCGACCTGATAACCGACCCCGAACACTGGTGGAATCAATGGTACGGTGGGCTTAAGTCACACTACAGGGAGACAAAATCACCACTAAAGGCCCTGCTTGCGGGGAACTACACGATCAGCACCTCAAACTTCTTCTTTAAGACCTCTCTTGTCAGCGATATTGGCCTCTTTAAGGCACGCAAGTATACCCTGGACTATGACTTTGCCTACAGAGCCATAAGGCATAACGAAAAGGCCTTTGCCTATCTGACAGATTCTCAGTTGATGCTCTATCGTCTTCACGGCCACAATGCGATCCTCAAAGACCCCCTTGTGGCTAATCTGGAGACGTTTCACTTCTTAAAGAACGCCATAAAAGAGCAATTTGGCGATGATATCCATACGCCCATCGAACATGTCAACAAGATAAGACGCTACATCACACGGACCGTCAGGCATAGGTTGCAACACAGTCTCGCAAAGACAGAGGTGGAATCCAAGTGGTGGGAGGCAGAGGCTAATAAATGGCACGCCGAAAATGTCAAGTCGCTAACGGAGGCTCATAAGTGGCAGGCAGAGACACAAATGTGGCAAGCAGAAACACAAAGGTGGCAGGCGGGGGCATTGCAGTGGCAGACACAGAGCCAATTGTGTAAGGAAGAGGCCGAAAAAAAGCAGATCGAATTCCAAGTCAAGGCCAGCGAATTCTTTGAAAGACTCCAGGCCATTAAAATGGCCTACGAAGAATTGAGACTCTGGAGCTACGACATGATGCGCTATGCCACCGACTTGTTTAACGAACGTTTCATATACCAAAGCTCCTTTAGTTACAGATTGGGCAGGGCTTTGACTCTGCCACTGAGAACTATAAAGGGCAGTTACACAAGCAGCACGATAACGGTTAATGA
>NZ_JABXWD010000066.1 GCF_019173545.1 Candidatus Magnetobacterium casense
TTCCTTCAAAAGAATAACTACAAACATGTCAAATATTTAACAATAACATATCCTTTCTTAATGATAATAAAACGCCCTTCCATATCCTTTTTTAATGAAAGCTAATATAAGTCAGATAACCTCTATGTTTGGCCAGTTCGTACTGAGTCAACACCAAATCCTACATCTACCCCGATACCTACACCCACTGCCACCCCGACACCGACTCCGACTGCTACTCCAACTCCAAGTCCTACAACCACCCCCACCCCATCACCTACAATCACACCAGCTCCCTCGGCTACACCTTCACCAGCCCCGACTCCAGTGGTTGTTACTGACGACACAGGTAAGCCCGTTACTGTCAGTGTTGCAAGCACAGCTACTATAGCTAGTGTTAGTTCTACCACCACCCCTGATGTCAATGGCCTGAATCTATCCACAGGCAATAGCGGACGGCTGCCGTTAGGCACGATAACCTTCACCCTGACAAACGTGCAGCCCAACGTCGATACCCAGGTTATTTTTTATCTGCCGCAGACGGTGAATGTTAATCGGGTCTTTAAGTACGGGCCGACTCCGACAAATGCCGCCTCTCATTGGTATGACTTCACCTGCGATAAGAGTTTGAGCAATAAACCCTGCGGTGAGGTCAATGTCCTGCAAGGGCAGAAGGTTGTCATCCTGCACCTGACAGATGGGGCTACAGGGGATAATGACTTAACCGTTAATGGAACAATTACAGACCCCGTGGCGTTTGTCCAGGATGTAGCCACCGTACCAACGTTGAACGAGTATGGTATAATAATACTCATGGGGCTTTCGTGTGTTGTGTTGATGAGGGAAAAAAATATGATACCTAAGTTAGAACATGTGAGAAAAAAGAGCAAGAGGCGATGCTGCCCCTGAATCTATGATGGCAGACTTTAGGTCAAACGAGCGGGAGTTCACGACACAGGTAGTGTCTTGGCTCAACGAGTCATTAGGGGAGGGGGGATATCCCTTTGAAGGGGTGTCCTCGGAGGTGTCTTTGAGGGACCCGGAGGACAAGACGCTGTTTCCTGATGTCCTGGTCTGGCTAAACAGGGAGGCCCGACAGGGCTTTTGTGGCTGGGAGTTAAAGACACCCACTACGCCGGTTGATGACCGGGAGTTGCTTGAAAATGCCGCACACAAGGCCAGGACAATGGGCGCCGATTACTTTGTCACCTGGAACATGGTTGAAGCCGTAATCTGGAGAACACCCCTACAGCAGCAGAAGGTGACCAGGGAGCACAGGCTGAAAACCTACGCCCCGGTAACCCAGGTAACGACCCCCGACGACCTCCGGGTGGAATCCAAAAAGCTGCTCCTGAGGGCAAAGGCAAAGGAGATATTAAACGACCTCGCAACCCTTAACAGGGAAGGCCATCTCCACCTGATTGACGTTGATTCGACATACTTTGTCTACGAGCTCTCCAGGGCCGTAGAGACCCTCGGCCCACTCATGCACCAGGCATTGATAACGGAAATTGGCCAGAGTAGCGCCTTCAGAGAAGGACTCTTTGATTGGGCAGTCAAGCAGGGGATTGCCGCATATGAGGCGGGGGATGTGTTTTATGACACCGTCTCAAGACAGATCATATACAGGCTTCTGGGAAAGATACTCTTTTACCTTACCTTGTACCGGTTTCGTTCAGACATCCCCCGGTTTGAGCTGCGTGCGGATGAATCAGCCAGGATAGACTCCGCACTCAGACAATATTTCGAGATAGCAAGGGGTATAGACTACCAGGCGGTGTTTGAGGAGGACTTTGCTGACAGGGTGTCCTTTCCACAGGACGGCGCTCAGACACTGGTCAACCTCGTTACAGACCTCAACCGCTACAACTTTTCGCGTATGCCCCAGGACGTGGTGGGCAACGTCTTTGAGAGACTGATCCCGCCGCAGGAGAGACACACCCTGGGACAGTATTTTACCAACGAGGCCCTTGTAGACCTGATAACGGCCTTTTGCGTTCGGACTAAGACCGACAGGGTCTTGGATCCCACCTGCGGCACGGGGACATTCCTTATCAGGGCCTACGACAGGCTCAGAAATTTTGGCGAAAGAGACCACAAGAGATTGCTCGGTCAGATATGGGGGGTCGATATAGCACGCTTTCCCGCCGAACTTGCCACGATCAACCTCTACAGGCAGAGGATCGAGGACTACGCAAACTTCCCGCGGGTGATATCGGGGGACTTCTTTGATATCAAGGCCGGTGCCATGTTAAGGTTCCCGCCCCCACGACCGACTGTCGGGGATGATTTTATGATTGACGAACCCATACCGCCCTTTGATGCCATCGTGGGCAACTTCCCCTACATACGACAGGAGCTGATTGAAAAACGAATCAAGGGTTACAAGGATACCCTTGTGAATGTCTTAAAGATAGAGTATCCGGAGTTGTTCAACAATGGAGGGTTGAAACTCTCAGGGCAGGCCGATATCTATGCCTATCTGTTTTTCCACGCCGCAAGCCATCTCAGCGAAAACGGGAGAATGGGAATTGTTACGTCCAACTCCTGGCTTGATGTTGCCTACGGGTATGAGCTTCAGAGGTTCTTCCTGAAAAGATTCAAGATAGTGGCCGTTGTTGAGTCCCGTTGTGAGTCATGGTTTGAGGATGCATCGGTAAACACGGTAGTTACAATACTTCAGCGGTGTGAGGATGAGGATGGCCGAAATGACAACAACGTCAAGTTCGTAAAGCTAAAGAAACGCCTCAGGGAGTTAATCCCCTGGGACATGAATTACCCGATGGACCGATGGTTGGGCCTCGACAGGCTGATACACACGATAGAGAGGGCCGGCTCTGAACACTATAAGTTCGATGGCGACAGGGTTGTAAACACCCTGAAGGGGCATGTGCCGGTTGAAAACGATAGCTTCAGTATAAGGGTGATAAGACAAAAAGAACTCCTTGAGGATGTAGAAAGCTCCGGCAAGACGGTTAAGTGGGGGCCGTATCTCAGGGCGCCGAAGGTTTATTTTGAGATATTGCAGAGGTGTGCAGATAAGCTGGTGGCGTTGAAAGAAGTGGCGAATGTGAGGAGGGGATATACAACAGGGATTAATAAGTTCTTCCATCTGGATGAAGGGAGGGTACAACACTGGGGAATCGAGGAGGAGTTTTTAACTCCCATCATTAAGTCGTTTAAGGAGCTTGACAAGATTAAAGTAGATAAGTCGTTAAGGACAAAGTTTTTCCTTTTTGTCTGTCATAAAGATAAAAATATATTACGTGGAACAAATGCGTTGAAGTATATCAGGTATGGAGAAAAGAAGGTTACAGATGATGGTGTTTCATATCTTGCCGTCCCTTCTGTACAAGGCAGGAGGCTTTGGTATGACATAGGGCAACGTCAGCCATGGGATATGTTTGTTCAGGAACACTGGAATACAAGGTTTTTTGTGCCGTTAAATGAAGGAGCTTTTCTTGCGGATAAACGTTTATACGAAATAAAAGCTAAGGATAATATGGCTTTGTTGGCAGCGTTGTTGAACTCAAGTGTTACCTTTTTGTTTATGGAGGTGGCAGGCAGGGTTATGCTTGGTGATGGCGCACTTGATTTAACAGTATACGAGTATGAAGAGCTGTTTACTCCAAATATTTCAGAGAATCATGCCTCCGGTATCCTGAAGTCATTTGAAAAGCTGCTCAACCGTCCGGTTAAGTCCATCTTTGAGGAGGTCAAGCTCAGGGACAGGCAGGCCCTTGACAGTACCGTGCTTGAGGCCCTTGGACTTGACCCGAAGGCATATCTCAAGCCCTTGTATGAGGGCCTTACGGGGATGGTCAGAGAGCGGATCGAGTTGGCCAAGACACGAAAGAAATCCAAACAGGCAAGGACCACACGAGATGTTGAGAGCCTTAAAGAGCAGGTCATTGAAGAGGTCATCCCTGATGGCCTGAGGAGATTTCCGGAGGGGTTTGTTGACCCAAGAGACCTCAAGGGTGCCAGGGAGATAGCGGTGGACAAAGGTCCCCTTAGGCTCGGTTCGTACTTTATGGGACAGCAGGAGGTTGTCTCAGAGGGGGGATTGAGGTACGTTGCAGCAAGCTTGGATGAGGCCAGATTTATTGTCTATGCCCACAGGACGGATTCGTTTGTTATAAGGATTCCAAAGGTGCCACTTGTTATAGCAAAGGCGGTTGACGACTACGAGCGATACCTGACAGACCTCAAGTCCAGGTTCTTTGCGTCGTTTTTTGCCAGGACGCACAACCACAGCCAGTCAGAGACGCTGGTGCACCAGGCGTTTCAGGGGCTTGGGTTAGAGGTTGGCGTTACAGGCTTGTTGTTTTGATAACGTCATAGACGTCATGCGGTCTGATGATAGCGCCACCCGCCCTTCCGTAAAACAGTACCTCGGACTTACCGTTTACGGCAAGTCTTACGTCCTCGACCATCTGTCCGGTGTTAAGCTCAATGGTGAGGAACTTCACGTTGTCGCCGGCCAGGCTGTACAGCTCTTTGTCAGGGAACGGATACAGTGTTATTGGCCTGAAGAGTCCAACCTTTAAGCCCTCCTTGCGGTGAACCTTTATGGCCGACAGGGCGATCCTGGCAGCACTGCCAAAAGCGACCACTATAATCTGCGCATCTGCCACATCAATTGCCTCGTATCTCACCTCCGATGCCCTCATCTGGCGGTACTTGTTGGCAAGGATGTTGTTTTTCTTTTCCAGCATCCCCTCTTCCATGTATAGGGTTCTTATGATGTTCGGTGGTCTGTTAAGGCACCCCGTAAGAGCCCAGTTCTTTTGGGGCAGGTCTGGTTTGACGTATGGTGTTGGATAAAAGGGTTCCATCATCTGTCCCAATATCGCATCGGCCAGGATCAGGACAGGATTTCTATAGAGGTCGGCCCTGTCAAAGGCCAGAAACGTAAGGTCCCACATCTCCTGGACGTTGTGGGGTGCATACACCAGCAGCCTGTAGTCCCCGTGTCCACCACCCTTGACCGACTGGAAGTAGTCCGACTGTGCCCCCGAAATGTTGCCCAACCCCGGTCCACCACGCTGCATGTTTACAATTACCGAGGGCAACTCCGCCCCCGCCAGGAATGATATCCCCTCCTGCTTGAGGCTGATTCCGGGTGAGCTTGATGACGTCATTGCACGCACACCGGCAGCCGCAGCTCCGTAGACCATGTTGATGGCGGATATCTCACTCTCTGCCTGGATAAACACACCCCCGACCTCGGGCATCCTCCTGGAGAGGTACTCGGGGATTTCGTTCTGCGGTGTTATCGGATAACCGGCATAAAAAAGACACCCGGCATGTATTGCCGCCTCTGCTATTGCCTCATTGCCCTTCATCAGGGTCCGCTTACTTGTCATATGATCAATCCCATAAAACTCACTCCGTTAAAATTGGCACCTTTACCGTTAGATAGATTAATCCCAGAGGCCACTGCATCGTCTTGCCGATCCTCGCATGACAACCATCTAGCACGACCTGCCCCTATGCAGGAGCCAACCACGGTATCCTCTTTATATTTCATGGTAACTATACTTTAAGGCAAGTAAAGAAAGGGGCGGCTCCGCCCCCCTTCAGAACCCCCCGCAAGGGGAGGGGCGAGGCGCCCCGGCCACGAAGAAGTCCCCTTGACCCCATTTTACCATGCTTTTTTAAGAGGATACCAACCACGTTTAATCTTGCTGCACCAGTAACCAGAATCTTCATCGATATCCTACATTTTAATAATGAATTGAATCAGCCATGTTTGTCAAGTAAGAAGAAAAGAAGGCAAACTTGGATACCTTGCATTTTTCATTATGAGCATGATATACTACGTTTTAATATGGTTTTGTTGAGTTAGTGTATGATGCTGTTTTGTTTCATCAAGTGGGAGATATGAAGGCAGATACCCCTGACAGGGAGTCCTTTTATTCAACTAATGACAATGGGAAGTTGAAAACCATTGTCGAGGCTTCCCCGCTTGGAATTATCTATATGGATAAGGCTGGGAAGGTGTTGATGTACAACGGTGCAGCGGAGGGGATTTTTGGCTGGAGCGCTGAGGATGTCGTTGGCTCTGAGCTTCCTTTTGTCCTTGATGAGCCTTCTGCTGGCAATCCTGCGACTGTGTGCCCGCAGATATTTGATGCACTCTCCCGTGGTGAGACCATTACGGGGGTTGAGCTAAGGCGCTTTCGCAAGGACGGCATGTTGATAGACATAAATGTCTCTATGGCCCCGGTACGGGATCACGCCCTTAATATCACAGGATTCATGGGGATTTTTGCCAACGTTACAGACCAAAGGCGCGCCGAAGAGTGTCTGGTGGAAAGTGAAAGCCTCTATCGCAGCATATTTGAGATATCCGGCGGGGCCACTATCGTCATCGATGGCGACGGCACCATCACGATGATTAACGACGAGTTCGAAACAATCACCGGCTACACCCGAAAAGATACCGAATACCGAAAAAACTGGATGGACATACTTGCCCCCGATGAAGTCCCCAGAATCAAGATAAATTATGACAACAGGGCGCTGTATAAAAATGCCTCATTAAAACAATATGAGACCATCATCGTCAACAAGTACGGTATGAGAAAAAACGTCTACGTCAGTTTCAAGACCATCACCGGCAGCGACAAGTGTATCATGTCTATCGTTGACATCACCGAACACAAGCAGGTGTCAAAGGCGCTGGAGGAGCAGGCACGACTGGCAGCCTTCTCCGCCGAAACAGGCAATGCGCTCAGTCGTGGGGAAGACCTCCACCAGATGCTCAAGAGTTGTACGGATGCAGTGGTCAACAAGATAGGTGCCTCCCTCTGCTGCATATGGCTCTATGACTCTGAGACGAACATGCTTGTCATGCAATCCGCCTCTGGACCATGCACGGAGATGACGGAGATAGGTGACGCTTATAACAGAATACCCCTGGGGATGTCTGAGATCGGCACCATAGGCTTAAATCGCAGACCGGTGATGACAAACAACGCACTGGCAGAGTCGTTCTTTCACGACGATGAATGGGCAAAGCATAACCAGTTTGTCTCCTTTGGCGGATATCCGCTGGTTGTGGAGGACCAACTGATGGGCGTTATGGCTGCTTTTTGTCGCAACCGGCTTAGTGAGTTTGCCTTCAGGGCAATGGTGGCCTCTGCAGACAACATCGCAACCGGCATAAAGCGCAAATTCGTGGAGATCGAAATAAAGCTCAAACATGCAGAGCTTCAAGACCTCAACCGGAGACTTGAACAACGTGTCGCCGAAGAGATCGTCCAGAGGCAGCAGAAGGAACAGATGCTGATACAGCAGTCCAAGATGGCCGCAATGGGTGAGATGATCGGAGCCATTGCACACCAGTGGCGCCAACCCCTCAATGCCGTCGGACTGATCGTACAGGATCTCGAGGACGCATTCGAGTACGGCGAAATCGACAGGGAATACATCCAGAGGGCCGTAACGGATACCATGAAACAGATTCAGTTCATGTCAAAGACCATAGACGACTTCCGAAACTTCTTCCGACCGGCCAAGGAAAAAGAGACCTTTAACTGTCTCAGCGCAATTAACTCCATGATCTCTATAGTCAGCGCCCAGCTCTTTAACAATTCCATAGGAATCAAGGTCACTGCCGCTGATGAAAACGCACTGTTTGTCAACGGCTTCCCCAACGAGTTCAAGCAGGCCGTGCTGAACATCATCAATAACTCCAAAGACGCCATCATAGACAACAGAAAGAAGCCGCCTCAAGTTGCCGAAAAAGGTATGATCACGATAAATATCTTCAAGGAAGCCGGCAAGATCGTTGTGGTCATAACAGACAACGGTGGAGGCATAGACGAAGGTATAATAGACAGGATTTTTGAGCCGTACTTTACAACCAAAGAGCAGGGGAAGGGTACCGGCATAGGCCTGTACATGTCCAAGACCATTATTGAGCGTAACATGGGCGGCAGGCTCGACGTCATAAACGTTGACCATGGAGCAGAGTTTCGTATTGAGCTATGAATAGCCATGAATACACCGTACTGTGGTTGCAGCGTACCGTTTTTGTGAGCGATTGACAAAACCTCCGGCGATGCTGTAGCATATATGCAATGGTGTGTTTTTTAGAGATAACGAGATATATTACGATGAAAATAAAGAATTGCAGTTGAATTGCCTGTTGAAGACATAAAAAAAAATTTCCAAGGAGGTATGTTGTGTATATAGCTATGATTGCCTCGGAGTGTGCGCCGGTTTCCAAGGTGGGCGGACTTGCAGACGTAGTGGACGGATTAAGTCGTGAGTTGGCCAGAAAGGGCCATAAGGTCGAAGTTATCCTTCCCTATTACGATTGCATGAACCACTCGCTGGTTGAGGACCTGCAGAACAATCCGATGGCGCTTTCGGTACAATATGGAGGCAAACGTGTGTTTTGCACCGCCCACATGGGCAGGGTGCATGATAACGTCTGTTACTTCATCAAATCGCATTCGGAGGAAAAATACTTCGACAGAGGCAGCTTCTATGGCGCCGGCGATGACGAGGAACGTTTCACCTTCTTCTGCCTGGCTGCACTGGAGTTCCTCAAGGAGTCCGGTAAACACCCCGACGTCATCCACTGCCACGACTGGCAAACCGCACTGATCCCGATACTGCTCAAAACCAGTCACCAGAGAACAACAAAGACCTGTTACACGATCCATAATATAAAACACCAGGGCAAGATTACCGACAAGGCCATGAAAAAAGCCGGCCTTGACCCAGCATCACTATCCGGCAAGGACTCCGTCATGGACGACTCCAAACAGGGCTACATAAATCTCATGAAGGGCGGTATAATCCACGCCGATGCGGTCACCACCGTTTCTCCGCAGTATGCCGTAGAAACCCGCACCTCAAAGCTCGGCGAGGGCCTCGAGGTCGTCCTCTCCCAACATGCAGCCAAGTACGAAGGCATCATCAACGGCGTTGACTACGACACCTGGAATCCCGCAACTGACACCAACGTCCCCTTCAACTATGCCATAGAAACCATAGAGGACAAGTTCAAAAACAAGGAACGCCTCAGAGCCAGACTCTCCATGCGCAATGCCTTCAAACCAATCGTTTCGGTCGTTGGACGCCTCGATATGCAAAAGGGTGTACATCTGATCAGACACGCCATACTCAATGCCCTCAGCACGGGTATGCAGTTTGTATTACTTGGCTCATCCCCGGATAGGGAAATAGCCGAGTACTTCTATCACCTCAAGCACTACCTCAAGAACAACCCCGATTGCCACATAAATCTCAGCCATGACGAAGACCTCGCACACCTGATCTATGCCGGGTCCGACTTCCTGCTGATGCCAAGCATGTTTGAGCCATGCGGACTGACCCAGATGCTCGCCATGCGATACGGCACCGTACCCATAGTCAGAAAAACCGGCGGCCTCAGCGATACCGTCTTTGACATCGAGGACTCCAATACCCTGCGCACTCAACGAAACGGTTTCGTATTCACCGACTTCACTTACGATGCCATAGAACAGACCCTCAAACGCGCCGCCGCAACATGGAACGAAAAACCTTATACCTTCAGGGAAATCATGCTGACCGATATGACCACTGATTACTCGTGGACATTGCCCGCTGAAAAGTACCTGACCGTATACAGTAAAATATCCGGTAAACAATAAATCATCGAAATGGACAATACAACAAAAGGAGACTCTATGGACACAGACATGAACACAAACACCTTAGGACACAGGATACAAACCGATGACGTGCATGGCATCACCTACCTTATTTCGGACATGACACGATATCCCATCAATGAGGAATACGAAATCCCCCCTAAGTACGATATTGATACCATAGTAGCGCTGCCGGTTAACGAAAACAAGATTTTTGTTTACTGGGAATTAACGCAGACTCTGCTGTCAGACAAGTTACAGGACCCTGCGTCATCGAATTTCACAGTAAAGGTATACGAAATAAACGCAGGCCAGAAAAAGGGCGATAAAGAAAAAGAAATATGGGTAACCCCAGCAGAAGGAGCCGTGGGCAGTGTCTACATCCCCTGCACGGAGGCCTTCAGACCCATGGTGGTTGCCATCGGTGTGGAGAGGGATGGCAATTTCGTTGAACTGCTGAGGTCTAATCATCTAAACGTGCCGTCGTTTAAGGTGCTGGGGCTGAAAGAGGAGTTCTGGAGCAAGGGGGTCATGATTGCCGAGGAAGAGAAGGTCGCAGATGCCCCCGTCAAGGAAACCGCCCCCGAACTGGAACAGACCACCGATATCTTTGAAAAGGAAATGGGCATAGTCAGCCAGCTCCTTGAGATACGCTTCAAGGACACGGAGAGCATAGGGGTGATCCTGGAGCTGATAGAGAAACTCAAACACCTGTCGGGTGATGACAAGAAGATGCTTGACCTGATAAAACGGTTCTTTGAGACCAGGGTAGAGGACATCCGGTTGTTGAGCCTGTTTTTGGAGTTTATCAAGTTTCTCAGTCAAAAGGACAAGGGCAAGGAATCCGGTTCCGGTTCTGTGAGGGAGTACTTTGAAAAATTAAAAGACGCAGCCGGAATGCCCGGCTCAAGCGAAATGTCATCAAGTGAAAGGAGCTAATCCGATGGTACAGGGATATTGGTTGCCGGTTTTACACTCACATCTGCCATTTGTAAAACACCCGGAGTTTGACTATTTTTTGGAGGAACACTGGCTCTTTGAGGCCGTCTCTGAGACGTACATGCCGCTGCTTATGCGAATGAAGAAGTTCGAGGCCGAAAACCAGGACTTTCGTCTGACCTTATCGGTGTCGCCGCCGTTGGCCGAAATGCTTGCCGACGAGTATCTCACCGACCTGTTCCTGAAGTACCTCGACAAGCTGATAGAGCTTGCGCAGAAGGAGATGAGACGCTTGAGGACAAACAGCGGCCTGTTGCCTGTTGCCACGTTCTACTACAAGAGGTTTCTTGAGCTGAAGTCATTTTTTACCGACGTGCTTAATTATAGTGTGTTAAATGGCTACAAGTATTTTTCTCAAAAGGGCTGGCTGGAGGTAATCACCTGTGGTGCAACCCACGGATACCTGCCGCTGTTGCGGACAAACGTCCGTGCGGTGGAGGCGCAAATAGACCTGGCCGTGCAGAGTCACAGCAAGCACTTTGGAAAGGCGCCCGATGGCATATGGTTGCCCGAGTGTGCGTACTACGAGGACCTCGATGAAATCCTCAGAAAATACGGCCTGAAATATTTCTTCATGGAATCCCACGGATTGGCCAACGGCGTGCCGTCACCAAAGTACTCGGTGTACTCGGCCGCCCACACGTTAAATGGCGTGGCGGTCTTTGCCAGGGACGTTGAGACCTCCAAGCAGGTCTGGAGCGCCGAGGCCGGTTATCCGGGCAACCCCGATTATCGTGACTTCTACCGTGACATCGGCTTTGACCTGGACATGGATTACATCAAGCCCTATATCTCCCCCGATGGCAACAGGGTCTTTACCGGGATCAAATACTACAAGATAACCGGCGAGACCGAAGACAAGCTCCCCTATGACCCGCTGGCGGCGTTTCACAAGACCAGGTTTCATGCCGAGCACTTCTGTGCCGGCAGGTACAAGCAGATCGAAATGTTGAAGGCATCGGTTGACAGACCACCACTGATCGTCTCCCCCTACGACGCCGAACTCTATGGTCACTGGTGGTTTGAGGGGCCGGACTTCCTGTATCACGTCCTGCTGCAACTGCAAAAGGACGGCATCATCAAGCCCGTAACCGCTCCGGAGTACCTCAAGGAGTATCCCAAAAATCAGACCGTATGTCCCAGTCCGTCCTCGTGGGGTGAAAACGGCTACTACGAAGTCTGGCTCAACGACGACAACAACTGGATATACAGACACCTGCACTTCATGGCAGACTCCATGCAACAGTTGGCCGACAGCTACTACGACATGTCCGGCGAAGACCCCGAAACCGAACGGCTCAACACAAAGGTGCTGAATCAGTTGGCCAGGGAGCTTCTGCTTGCTCAGAGTAGTGACTGGGCGTTTCTGATAACCCGTGGAACCGCCATCGAGTACTCCGTCAAGCGCACAAAAGAACACATATCCAACTTCAACCGCCTGCTGGAGAGCTTTAAGGACAAAAACGTTGACGTGATATTCCTCAACTGGCTCGAATACAAAAACTCCATATTCGAAGACCTCGACTTCCGCATATACTCAAGCAACAACTAACATAGAAGAAAAAAGAAGGGGGCGGCTCTGCCCCCCCTCAGAACCCCCTGCAAGGGGGCCAGCCCCCTTGACCCCTTCTGTGCGATGCTCTGATTCCCTTGCTGAGGATTGCGTTGTTGTGTTACAATTAAACGTCTTGGACCGAGACGCATCTTTATGATCCTGACAAGGGGGATGTATGGGGATATTTGCCGATTTAAATAAGGAGGCTGCAAAGAAGCTCCGGGCTGGTGACATGCCTGAACCCGCTGGGTACAAGATAGGCGACCGTATTGCCAGTCGATTTGAGATTTACCGGATATTAGGTGGCGGCATGGGGGTCGTCTATGTCTGCTACGACCATGAATCTAAAAACCCTCTTGTCCTTAAGACCTTCCAGGACAAGTATCTTTACTCAAAATCGGCGCAAGACAGCTTCAAGAAAGAGGCCCTCCTTTGGATACACCTTGAACGCCATCCCTACATCGTGCGGGCTTTATGGGTG
>NZ_JABXWD010000660.1 GCF_019173545.1 Candidatus Magnetobacterium casense
TCGCCCTTATGTCTATAACGGTATACTTCAAATCTTTTACTTTGGGCGTCTGATAGGGACTAAGGATCGATATGTCATCAAGCTCCTTGTCACCATTGAGGTCTAGCACAGCATTTAAAAAAGATATCAGTATCTCTTTCCTGCTTTCGTTGCCGAATATCCTCTTAAAGGCTATGTCACTTTTTACGTCAACAAATCTCATACTTTATTTTAACACATACCCGAATATTTTGTTATATACTGAAATGGCGTAGTTTTTTTCAGGCATGATATTTGAGTGTGAAATAATGGGGGTCAAGGGGACTTCTTCGTGCCCGGGGCGGGTGCGACCCGCTGCGACAAGATTGCGGCTCGCCCCTCCCCTTGCGGGGTGCCCCACATTTCTCTGCCATCTTTTGGTATAATCATAAGCATGAAGGGTAAGGCGGACAACGTTAGGGTGATGGCCCTGAGGGCACTTGATGCAATTGCCATGGGCAAGGGGCTGCCCAAGGACGTCCTGGAGCGGTCTGCTGATGACCTGGAGCAGCGGGACAGGGCATTTTTGATGGAGCTTGTCTATGGCGTGCTCCGCTACAGGGATACGCTGGATTGGATGTTGAGGGCGTTTCTGAAGAAACCCTCTGGCCTTAAGCCTTTCACCATGAACAACCTCAGACTCGCCGTGTACCAGATAACCCACATGAGGGTGCCCGATAGGGCGGCGGTCAATGAATCGGTCGAAATCGAAAAGGCCTTCGGTACACATGCCGTTGTCGTAAACGGCGTCCTGCGGCAATTGCTCAGAAACAGCCACCAACTGATTATCCCCTCGTTGGAGGAGTCGCCCTTGCAGCATATAGTCCTGTCCACGTCTTCGCCGCAGTGGCTTGCAGAGAGATGGCTGAGACGATTTGGCCCGACCAGGACACTGGCCCTTGCGCAGGCCAACAATACAACATCAGCACCCACACTGCGGGTCAACACCATCGTCACCACACGGCAGGAGATAGCACGAGAGCTTGACGCTCTGCGCATAGGGTATGCCCTCTGCCGGTATAGCCCACACGGAATAAGGCTCACGGAACACATCCCCATGGCCGCACTGGACCCGCTCAGGGGCAAGGTGTATATCCAGGATGAGGCATCACAGTTGGTGAGCTTCCTGCTCGACCCACAGGAGGGCGACTACTGCCTCGACGCCTGTTCCGCACCGGGAGGCAAGGCCACACACATGGCCGCACTGGGCAACGACAAACTCAACATAGTGGCCGTTGACGGCAGCAAAAACAGGGTCAACAGGATAATACAAAACGCCCAAACTCTCGGGATTAAGAGCATAACCCCTGTGGTTGCAGATATCAGGGCACTATGTTGAGTTTGTCGTTGCCCAGTGCGGCCATGTGTGTGGCCTTGCCTC
>NZ_JABXWD010000661.1 GCF_019173545.1 Candidatus Magnetobacterium casense
TGTGGCGACACATGGACAAAATAGCATTGCGTTCAAAGTAATTCCAGCGATGTTTGCCCCCCCTGATGGTGGTGAGGGGAGACAGGCCAACAATATCAACCCACCGCCTGACTGTGTTTATGCTAAGTCCCACTTCCCTGGCAGTCGCAGCGCAGGTCATCAGCTTGATATCAACCTTTGGAAGTCTTTTCCCACGCTGGAAAAACGGGCGCACCATGGGAGTCGTGTCAACAAACTTGGCAATTTTGCCAACGGCATCCCAGTTGTAAAAACGCACTTTTGCACCCAACGGGCCATGTGAATAGGCCGTTGCTGGAACGAACTCATCTTGCCACTCGAAGATGTAGTTAAGAATGGTGTTGCGAGTAAGGCCCAAAAGTTCCTCAACTTCGCTCACGCTGTACAGCT
This sequence comes from Candidatus Magnetobacterium casense, assembly GCF_019173545.1. GTDB lineage: Bacteria > Nitrospirota > Thermodesulfovibrionia > Thermodesulfovibrionales > Magnetobacteriaceae > Magnetobacterium > Magnetobacterium cryptolimnobacter. The sequence continues at coordinate 409 of NZ_JABXWD010000661.1, forward strand.
CTTTTTTGTTTGACTTTTTCTTCATTTGGCACCTCCAAGAGTAGTGGTAGGCTTACTCAATTCAGCCTGTAGTTGTATCATAATGTCAACAGCATCTCGGCTCCATGGGATTAACACCGAAGTTGTGCCCTCTGTGTCTATTTGTTGGACTTTGGTTTCAAGCCCAAGCAAATGCAGATAGTTAACAGCTCGCCGCAAGCGTTTACGCTTAGACGAGACAAACACAGAAAACCACGCCAACACCGACCCATCCATGTCACGCATTATATCACATCGCTTCCACCGCCATCGGGGTCGAAGAAGGGGTCACCGTCAACTAGCATCTCAGCCCATTCATCGACGACGCTAGAGACAGTAGCGGATGTGCGTGGCGTGTTGTCTGCAATAGATTCTCCAAAAATGAGGTCAACGCCAGACTCCACACGCGAAGGTCTATCCCTCCCTGTTGGAGCAGGGCGTCCAATGTTCCATGTCCGTTCTACTGGCCCAGCTCCCAAACTAGCGCGGCTCGACTGCGCAGCTCGCATAGCTTCATAAAATGTCGAGTTAATCTCATCCTCTCGACGATTGCGCGGGGAGGCCGCGGATGAGGGTCGAGATGGGGGCATAGTCACACGCCTTTCCCTCGGATGCGGTGCAGCTTCCATCCCGCTGTGATAAAGTTCCCCGTAATCTATCCTTGAATCTCTCGCCCTGCTGGGCGGCACGATTGGCTGTATTTCTACAGCCTCCCGTTTGTCAATCTTGCGAGCCTTGCGCTTCCCTTTGGGCTTGCGAGTATGGCGATTGGGCTTTGACAGCATGGCCAGCACCATCTGCTCAAGTGGTGTACTGCCGTCTAGCAAGTAGCTATCCCCACCGCACCAATCGCAAGTGTCCATCGCATCTGTGGACTCCCATTCATGGCTGCAAGATTTGCAATGCAGTAAAGGCATAATTCCTCCTACCCCAAGTCCCATAGGACTATTAAGTTCTCACCATTGTAAAATG
>NZ_JABXWD010000662.1 GCF_019173545.1 Candidatus Magnetobacterium casense
CCTATAATCTAATTTTCAGAGGAGGGCAGTAAAAAAATTGCAAAACAGATTTACCAACCAACTCTTGATAGTAATCGTTGGTCTTATCGTATATTCTAATACCTTAAACGTGCCATTTGTCTTTGACGATGATGTCAATATAATGCAAAATCCGCTTGTAAGAGGTTTCCACTACTTCCTTGCCCCCTCTGCCGTCAATGACAGCAATGCCGATGACAGCGTCAAGGACTTTTTCAGGACACGTCGCATTGGCTACCTCTCCTTTGCCCTCAACTATGCCATCCATGGCTACGATGTAACGGGCTATCACGTATTTAACATCCTGGTACATATCACAAACGGCCTGCTCGTCTTCTGGTTTCTTACGTTTATTTTCAGATCGCCCTACCTGTCATCGGTTAACGCCCAGGAAGTCCCTGTTGCCATAGCGTGTGCGCTCTTGTTTGTCTGCCATCCGCTTCAGACCCAGGCAGTGACTTACATAGTCCAGCGTTTTGCATCGTTGGCCACGTTGTTCTATCTCTTGTCCGTTGTGACCTGGCTTTGTTCGCGCCTTGTTTTATCCAATCCTACAAAGAAATACGCACTGTATGCCGCATCGATCATAGCAGCCGTTTGTGCAATGATGACAAAGGAGATATCCTTCACCCTGCCGGTGGTTATTGTTGCTATTGAGTTCTTGTTCTTTACCGGCGACGTCAAAAAAAAGACTCGCCGCCCTCATTCCGATCCTGCTTACGCTCCTGGTGATACCGCTGACGATCCTGATGGCCGGCAACTCGTTCAATCTCGCCACCTCGGAGGGCATCTCACGCCAGGCCTACCTCCTGACTCAGTTCAGGGTACTGGTGACATACATACGTCTGCTCTGTCTGCCGGTAAGCCAGAACCTCGATTACGATTATCCCACATACAAGTCACTGCTTGAACCTGCGGTGGCGCTGTCACTGTTGTTTCTCCTGGCAATCACAGTCCTGGCCATGTATTTGTACTACGTCTCACGCAGGACAGAGCAGGGCAACAGGTATCGTGCAGCCAGATTGGCGGCCTTTGGCATCCTGTGGTTCTTCGTGACGATATCGGTTGAGTCAGGCGTAATACCCATAGAAGACGTTATCTTTGAACACAGGGTGTATCTTCCAGGCGTTGGTTTTTTCATTACGGTTGCGGCTTTAATCACGATGTTCACAGGATATCAACCCGTGATGGAAAAACGGCGGATGACTCAAATGTCTGTAGTCGTGTGCATTGTCCTGGTCTTGTCCGCCGCCACGTATAACAGAAACGGCGTGTGGAAGAACAACCTGACGCTGTGGAAGGACGTTGTGGACAAAAGCCCCAACAAGGCACGGGCACACAACAACCTCGGTATGTATTACGAGCAGCAGGGAGACA
>NZ_JABXWD010000663.1 GCF_019173545.1 Candidatus Magnetobacterium casense
GGGGGGGGGGATGGAGCCGGACCCTCTGATGGCGGCGGCACTTGCCGTTTTAGGGGGAGCCGATGGCATAACCATACACCTCAGAGAGGACAGACGACATATACAGGACAGGGACCTGACCCTGCTGCGTCAGACTGTAAATGTGCCTCTTAACCTGGAGATGGCCGGCACAGAAGAGATGATCGCAATAGCGCTGGACAAAAGACCCGACATGGTTACACTGGTGCCCGAAAAGAGGCAGGAAATAACAACCGAGGGAGGTCTGGATGTTGCGGGTCAAAAGCCGCACGTAGCCGAGGCCGTTAAACGCCTCCAGGGTGAGGGCATCCCCGTGAGCCTGTTTATCAACCCCAACAGGACAGACGTTGACATCTCTGCCGAGGTGCAGGCAATGATGATCGAAGTTCACACGGGACTGTACAGTAACGCAATGACATATGAGGAGGTCGCCCTGGAGCTTGACAAGATCAAGAACTCGGTGGCCAGGGCACTGCACAATGGCTTGATCGTCAATGCCGGACACGGTCTGAACTACCATAACATGCTTCCCATTGTTGCCATTAGGTCTTTCAGGGGACTCTACATAGGGCACAGCATCGTCTCCAGGGCAGTGATGGTTGGTATGCAACAGGCCGTTAGCCAAATGAAAGAACTCCTTAAATGATCTACGCCGTTGGTGTGGATATCACGCAAAACGACCGAGTCAAAGAGGTCATTGACAAGTGGGGGGAACGCTTTGTCAACAGGGTTTTTACCGAGGGGGAGCGCAGATACTGTTTTTCGAAATCATCGCCGATAGGTTCGCTGGCTGGACGTTTTGCGGCAAAGGAGGCGTTTATTAAAGCCTGCGGCAAGGCAACCGCCTTCAGGGACATCGAGGTTGTCTCAGACACCGGGGGGAAACCCTCACTCAGACTCCACGGTAGTGCAGAGGGATGTATGAGGGCCTTGGGCATAACCACAAGTCACCTCAGTATCAGCCATGAAAGGCACTACAGTGTGGCAGTCGTCATACTGGAAGTATAATAAAACGGGGTGAACCACCCCTGACGTATAACTAAGGAGGTATCTTTACAGTGAAAGTCGTAACGGCAGCGGAGATGATAAACATAGACAGGGTGACCATAGAGGATATAGGGATACCGGCGTGTGTGCTTATGGAGCGAGCCGGTGTTGCCGTGGCCAGGCACGTCAGGGAGCGGGTTGCACCCACAGATGTGGTGGTTCTCTGTGGGGGGGGCAACAACGGAGGTGACGGCATTGTCACGGCCAGAGAGTTGTTTAATGACGGCTTTGATGTTCGAGTGTTTCTGTTCACCGAACCGGGGGCCATGTCTGATGACAACAGACGGCAGTATGAGATAGCCAGGCGGCTTGGTATCGACATCGC
>NZ_JABXWD010000664.1 GCF_019173545.1 Candidatus Magnetobacterium casense
CTTTATCAGGTAGCCGTTGATTTGCTCGGTGACTTCAGGATTCAACACTCAGTCCTTTGTACCCCGATTTGGCCGGGGCGCTCTTGGCTGGCTGCTCTATCATCTTCTTGTGAATGTATGCTACCTCGGCCCGCAGCTGCTGTAACTCGTTATGGTATTGCCTCGGTATTCTCCCGGGCTGTGCCGAGATTGCCTCAAGGTTGCCTACACGGTCTTCTAGGCCGTTTGCCTGGAATTGGTGTGGGCACCCCTGGCATAAGGGTGGGTAGTATCTTTTGGTGTGGACATCCGTGCATCCAACCCTCGGATCCTCTGGCCATATTCTTTCGCGGCACTCAGTGCAGTTCATTTGGATACCTCACAGTGTGGGGTATATCTCGATGTAGGCGAAACTCGGCTGGTTCACCAACCCTGCGAATGTTATGTCAATGGGAGTGTTGGTGTCGGCTGCCAACGCGAAGGTGCCGATGTTCCACCACACCTGGCTGGTTCCCCAATCAGTCCCGTTGTAGGACATCACCGGGACGTAGGTGATGTTGGTGGTCCAGTTCAACCCGGCATAGATGGGTAGCGAAAATACCAGGTGGATGTTCGCCGTGAAGTTGCCGGGGTCGCTTGCCTTGGCGTGGATCGTGAGGTTCCCGGCGGTAAGGTTGCCGGTCAGGTATGCCTCGGGCGGGCTGCCAATACCCTGTAATGTGGTTTGGATGGTGTCAATGTCCCCCTCGATGGCAGCGACTTTCGGTTGGAGAAGGTTCACATTCAGCACGGTGTTACTCACAGCACTTGATATGGCACCGTACCCGTCCCGGATCTCCTGGATGTCTAGTGTGTTGTCCGCTACCTTCGGGGTGAGGGTAGCAACAACCTGGTCCAGCCGGCCAATGTCGGCACTGTGTTGGCCCTTCGGCGTCATCTGCGTGAACATAATGATGAGCATTATGCAAAGCGATACGCCGATGGCCATTATGATGTGGATAATTGATTCCCTGTCTAAGCCTAGTCTGTCTCTGAATCCCATTGTTCCCTCCTTTTGTTTTGTTATTTCTTGTCTATTTGCTGTATCTTCTTGAGGCAAAGCCTCACTTGCTTGTTGTGGCACGACTTCTTGTGGCACTGTAGGTTCGCCCTCCCGTGGTTGCACGTCGCGCACTTCTGGACTATCGTTCTGATTAGTTCGTTTCTTTCGTCTTGCACTCATCGTCTGTCCTTTTCTATCAGAATCCTGTATGTTGCAGGTGCCTGTGGGACTATCCCTGTTCTTCGCAGGGCATATCTGGCGTGGCAAAGGCATCGAACATCTGTGGCTTGCACACCCTTGAGATAACTGGCAAACTCCCGGAACTGGCGCAATGAGTATTCGTTCTGGTAGAAGTCCGGCCCCCA
>NZ_JABXWD010000665.1 GCF_019173545.1 Candidatus Magnetobacterium casense
CTTCCTTGAGTTCCGCTATGGTCTTCTGCTGCTCTTGGGCTATCTTCTGCTGTTCCTGGACGACCTTGGTCAGGAGCGCGACCACGTCCATTGTGCTCAGACCCTTGCGATCCTTTGATGCCACCAGATCGGGGACGTCATCCGCGATGAAGCCGATGTGTTGTTCGTCGTCGGTCTTGTACCTGAAGGAGACCGGCTCAAGCTTGTTAAACGCCAGCATGGCGTCTTCGGATGTGAGACTCTGGATGTCCTTCTTGTACTTGCGGCTTGATGCATTCGTCCATACGCCGCCGGTGGTTACGTAGGCTCCGGAGGCCATGTGCAGGGGGTAGGCGGGGGTTGTTGTGCCAATGCCGATACCGACGTAACCACCATACTCCATACTGCGTATTATCATAGATGCGCTTTGATAATGTGTGCCTATTTGCCACTGTTTATCAGAACGGTTATATCCAATGAAACCCTGTTGCCCCGTAGAATCATGAGTTGTACCACCAACAGTAATATAACGCATTAACGTCGTACCTGCTCCAGTAAATCTGGCAATTTCTTCTCCATCTGCTTCTGGATTATGGACTTGAAAATATGCAGTGCGACCTGCTGGAAAAGAATCTAACCCTATTATAACTCGTTTGCCATTGTTATAATATAAATTTGTTCCATTATAATCCCAACTCCTGTCCCCCAAGTAGGTAAAGTTAGCGTTGACCTCACTGGACTTGGCGACCGTCCCCGACGTGAAGGCGTATGGCACCTATCCTGCGTATGCCGACAACGTCAGACACAGCAACGCAATGATTGCCACGTTTGCCCCTGCTACATGCTTTAAAACCTCGATCTTAAACCTCATAGAAAGTACCTCCGAACTGTTTTGAATTTACACGCAAAATGCGCGTATAGTGTGCTCCTTGATTGCTACTTCGTTGATGAAGAAGGCCGCGGACTTAAGATAAAACAATGGCGTTGACACACGGTAGTCCAACCGGACGCAAAGATAACCGGAAAAAGAAAAAGGCCTGGGGGTATTAATATTAAGGTTGCTGAAGGTGCATTAGAGAGAGGGCAAGAACGGCACCAAGACTGCCATATCCTGGCATATCAGTCGGCAAATTATTCATAATAGCCAACCCAAAAAACTTCTTTGCTAAAATCCTCTAACGACATCATGATGCTCGCATAGAACAAGGATTTCAGAAAAGTCAATAGCAAAAATTACGGGTGCGAAAGTTCCAGATACCAGGTAAGCCCTCCTGGACTATACCCCCTTGAGATATGCCCACAGGTCATCCACAGAGGCAGACTTTCTTAGCAGCGATTTAAAGGCCTGTAGTTGTTCTATGCCTTCAAGGGTTCTGACACTGTCCATAAGTGCGG
>NZ_JABXWD010000666.1 GCF_019173545.1 Candidatus Magnetobacterium casense
CCTTACAGCGCATGAGGGTAGCGCAAGTAAGGTATAATTAAGACAATCGGAAACTGAAAAGAAAGGAGACATAACATGAAAGACCTGTTTACATCACGGAAATTTTGGGCACTTGTAGTCGGGCTTGTTCTGCTGTTCGTAGTGCAGCTCTTCCCCGCGTTCCAGGTGAACGAGGAATTAGCCATCGGATACTTTGTCGTGTTGGCATCGTACATCCTGGGCGTGGCTGTTGACCCAGGCCCAGGCGGATGGCGGGGTATCCTGCAATCACGCAAGTTTTGGGCTGCATTGATCGGGTTCGTATTGCTGATCCTGAACGGGTTCGGTATCCTGTTACCCGAAGTATTGTCAGCCGACACGCTGATCTGGTTCGCCGTGCTGCTTGGTACATACATCAGTGGCGTGGCACTAGAGACACCATTCAAGGCATTTCGTCAGCGATAAGGCGGTGCCGACATGGTAGCCAGCGCCGCAGAGTATGAAGGGTTTACCCAAAAGGAAATGCTTGTCACGATGTTGCACAAGCTGGATGATTTGTCAGACTGTACCAATGAGTTAAAGACACAATCGGCACGCAACGCAGACAGGATTAGCAGCCTGGACGGTGATATGAACAGACACGAAACGCTGATACATGAACTTGACGAGAAGGTGAACGGCGTGAACATGAAGTCAAACATTTGGGACGGGCTGAATAGCACGGTAAACGTGATACTTGCGGCGCTGATAGGGACAAAGACATGAGCAACCGCCCGCTCCCCTGGTGGTGGTGGGCTGGTGTGATCCTGTTCCTGATTGCGATAGGAATCTATGTCTCGACATACTGCTTCACCCTACCGTGAGCAACGCTGCCTGAACTGTGAGCTAGGCTGCCTGCTGCTACCGGCGCTGGTGGTAATCATACCGATGCTCCTGATAGGAGAGGTAATCAATGACCTATGTACGCTTTATTATCGCCTGTCTGATTGGCGCCGCCGCCATGTGGTGGCTGACGCGCAGGCCAAAGGAATGGGAGTTTGATAGCGACAAGCCTGTGGAGTGGCGCGAATTCACTTCAGCTGGAGTGACATATTTTATTCCGTTATACGAATAGAACCTTAACATGAATGAATACAACGCCGAGCTAGTCAACGGAAACCTGCGTATCAAGTTTCCAGATGTGAGCGCGGGCTGGGAGCAGTGGTTCCTCATCACTGGTGACAGGCATCACGATAACAAAGCCTGCCTGCGCGACCTGGAACTGAAGCATCTGAAGCAGGCGCAAGAGAGAGGCGCACTGATCGTAGACGTGGGCGACTTGTTCTGCGCTATGCAGGGCAAGTACGATAAGCGATCCAACATGGATGACATACGCCCTGAAGATGTGGGTGC
>NZ_JABXWD010000667.1 GCF_019173545.1 Candidatus Magnetobacterium casense
AGTTATACGGGCATGTGGGTCGTTATTGTGGTGATGCACACATGTGCGCCAGTTTGTCTATAGATTCGATCAGCCCACGCATTTTTAATGGTGTTATGGATGGTCTACGTCAGCGCATGAATCATTTCGTCAATGAGTATTTTGAGACTTTCTACGGCGAACATGTCACGGTGCCCGATCGTTATGAGATAATTTCTGAATGTCGTGAATTTTGCGACGGCTGCGGTAGAGGGTGGAGTTCTGCCGACGAGGACGACGAAGACGCTGAAAGGGAATTTGTTTGCGATCAGGATTGCGACAGTTTCCTAGATCACGTTGATGAGGAGATTGTTGCCAACGTAACCATGAATATGGGGTGGTTGCGGGAAAAGCTTAACAAGGAGTTCAAGATTTATGAGGGTGTTGATGGGGTATTTGTTCCTCTGGCTGCCGACGTTTCGTTTGGCTGTCCGGATGGTTTCAATGTAGGAGATGCTGTCAAAATCGTTTACCCGCGGGTCGTAATGCAGCTAGTCATCACCTCAACGATGAACTTTTCAACGGAATCCAGGGCCTTGTCAGTCTCCATCAACTCGGCCTCAGCCAGCACCAAATCGATCAGCTCCTTGACATTCGGATACCTGACAATCAGCTTTTCAAGTTCACTATGATTCAACTTGAACCACTCGAGTTCGGTCTTGCTGAGATGATAAATTACTAGATCCTGAATCGACTTGTCATCATTGCAGAGCGCGGGCTGACCGTAGGATCGATGCTTAGGACCAAGTGTCCTGACCTTGCCGTTTGCCACGGCCGCGGAGAACACCTGTTCAACCATTTTATTGCGTTCTGCTTCCAGCTTGGCATACCGCTCTTCGTTTGCCTTCCTTATTGCCACGACACGCTTGCTCACGCGGTCAGTGACAATCAACCGCAGCGACCTGACTTGTTCTCTGTTCATGCTAATCTCCAAAATCCCTTAACCTCGAAGTCACAAACTCCATGGCATCCTGCTTGGCGAGAGCCTCGCTCTTACGTGGATTATCGCTCGTGTTCGCGAATTCGCCGACGGAATCGACCGGACAAACAAAAAACCAACCTCGCACGACTCCATCCCAACCGCCTCCGAGCGCTGAAGTCCAAGCGTACGTCTTCTTACCGTCGTGCAACTTACTGCCCCTTGGGCCAGAGCGATAAGCTCCGCCACTACGTGACAGTCGTTTCCAGCGCAACCTCCTTTTCGCCATCAACAGCCTCCTCCGCAACCTGTCTACGCCTGCCGCGAACATGTGGCCAACACGGGCCTTCCTCCGGAAACTGTTTCTCATAAGCCCTGGCACACCTGTAACAACTATGCTGCCAAAAACCATTGTCATCAAGTTTCCCGCTC
>NZ_JABXWD010000668.1 GCF_019173545.1 Candidatus Magnetobacterium casense
CACCAAAAGCCCGTGCTTGTCAGCATCCCCCCTCAGTACGCTCACCCCCTCCTGAATACGCCGCCTCCTGCCAACAAACCCACTGTCAAGCACCCGAACGTTGCTGTCCTTGAGGGTCTTGTGCCTCAACGTAACAGGGTTGACGGGTCTGGGTTTCAAACCAGCCGCCACCAACGGCACAATCGGCGTAGCGTCACCAAAAAGCCTCAAAAGCGGCCAGGGGTGATATCGGGTCTCAAGCAGCCTTCGTGCGCTTTGCACGGCATAGTCGATCCCCTTGCCAATTGAAAGACACCTATATACCTCGGCAGCCACCAGCGTTGCACCATCATCCGAAACAGGCAAGCCCCACCCAAGCACCCACTTGATACCCTTAAGCGACATCTGGTAAGCAAACGACTCCGTGTTTGCCTTGTCATCGGCACTGCCGGTTGAACAGCCCGACAGAAAAAGTATCTTGGGCGGATAATCCTTTATCGCACCCCACAACATAGCCGGTGAGACATCCAGGCTCTTGCCAACCTCATCCTCCATGCAAAACACCGGCCCCATATCTTTGTCAAGTCCGGCATGACCCGTTATGTGGATGATGTCAAATCCACCACCGGCGATGTTGGCCTGCTTAAGCCCCTCAAGACTGCCCGTGTCCTCAATAGTCATGTCGATGTTATATTTGCTGGTATTGTTAAAGATACTATCCTCTTCCTTTTCAAAGTCAAGGACTTTCAATCCCCCGTCCGTTGGCGAGCAGGCCATAAAGAGCATCCGAATCGCTTCTTTTTTCGGCGCAACTGTAGTTAACTTCCCCCGGTTCTCGACCAGACGGATCACGTGTATGTTGTGGTTGTGCAGGACAAAGCCCCCGTTGTACAGCAACTCAAACGGTAACTGCGTCAACTCATACGGCGTCTGCACGTACAGATGCGTATATGCACCGGTAGCCCTGGCAGTGGCGATGATCCCCGCAAGCGTACCCGCTCCACGATTGAGCAGGTCGTACAACTGCCCTCCGAGGACTGCCCCGGCGTTGGGGTCGTGACGCCACAGGTTCCTGCGTGTCTCCGCAAGGAGGTCGGCGACTTCGGACTCGGTGACGTGAAGAGACAAGATGCCGTCAATATGGATTGCATGTTGGCCGCTTGCTTTCGAAGATATTGCTAAGGTTATGCTATTTTGCTTGTCTGTCATATTCTTCTTAGTTAGTTGAATTGTAACCAAACAACCAAAATAAAAACAAGTGAATTTTAGTATCCTCTTAATTTGACAATGTCACATTACAAATTCTGCAATTAAAAGATGTCTGAACCACGATTTAACGGATTAGGAGATTATCAGGATTTGTGTTAAAGAAGACCTCATGTCTTTATC
>NZ_JABXWD010000669.1 GCF_019173545.1 Candidatus Magnetobacterium casense
TAAGGTATAAGGACTGCGATAGCTGCCAACAGAAGGATTAATCCTCGCCAGCACCTCTCCTCTCGCCGACCTGCCTCTCAAGACGTTCCCTCAAGCGGCTGTAGTGCTCTACAATAGCCTGGGCTTGCTTGGGGGACGTCGCCCCTCTCAACTCTCTCTTTAGTTGGCTGCCTATCTCCGCTCGATGAATATCATCCAGGGCCTGGCGGCTACGAGCCATTTGCTCTACGTTAATAGGCGTCATTCTAAGGCCCAACTGAGAAGCAGCTATTTGGCCCCAAGTCATTGAATCCGGCGTGTTGTTTATGGTGTCATACATCTTCTCAAAGTCTATCGTCCCAGGGATAGCTGGAAAGTTAGGAACTAGGCCCTGCCATATATGCGCCAGTGACTTGGCAAACTTGCCTCCAGGAGTCTCCCAATCATAATAAATAGGTGTACCCATGAAGGTCTTGTTTCGAAGGATATCTGCCGACATCGTGAGGAAGGGAGATCCTAAAAAGCTTGAGGCCGGATCTCTCCAGATGTCCATCATATCACCCAGGCCCGGCATGATATAAGTCATGTTTAACATCTGCAGACGATCCTTCTGATCGCGGAAGGGTAGAAGAAAAAAGGCTCCTTCCTTAATATAATCCGGCAGAATAGACTGTATCCAGCCCCATTCCTCATCATTAATATTCTGATTCTCAATCGCCGCCGCCTGCATGCCTTGAAACATCAAAGGCCACTTGGCAAACCGAACAGGATGCTTTAAGGCCGTCTCCGCCATCAACGGGACTACCTTCGAAGTCCAGGTAAAAAATGGAGCAGCTGTACCCCTAATGGCAGCCGTCGCACGGGTTATTTCCCCATAGTTGAAGGTCCACTTCATCGCATCCATGGCCGCTTCATACTGTTGCATACCCTGTTTCTTGTTCCAGATATACTTAGCCATCTTAAACCACTGTTCCTCGACGTTATACATATTACGCATCTTGGAAACAGCAAAGTTTCTGTCAAATAAACTCAGAGCATGATCCAGGCCGTTGGCCCCATATTTCATACCGCCGGTGACCTGTTCAATCTCTGCAACTGAGAAGGACCCACCCATTCCCGTTTCCCTCTGCAGTTCACGAAATAGTTTGCCTTTTGATTTAAGTTCCTGAGCAGCCTGTTTATAAATATCAAGACGGTAGAAAGGCAGGCCTCCCCAATCATTCAGAATGAAGTTGGACATTGTATTTCTGAAATGGGCGGCGGGGGAGAGAATTAATTTGCTGGTCTTCCACGGGCTTAAAAACATACGGTTCATCTTAGCAAGGACACCATTCCCACTCATCAACTTAGGAATATCCATTATAGCTCTCAGCTCTAACTCCACATC
>NZ_JABXWD010000067.1 GCF_019173545.1 Candidatus Magnetobacterium casense
GGAAACAGCGCAGGAGTTTGGTGGCGAGACGATAGCTAAAATCAACGGAATATCCGAAGCGTCTTGGCTGGACATAACCAAACAGGCGCTTTACGCCGGCGCTATAGGTATGATAACTGGCGGTGTGGGCGGTGCGGTACAGGTAATGCACGAGAATAAAGGGCTTGTTGGCGACTTGCGTAGAGAGGGTCTTAATGATAACGAGATACAGCAGGTCTTCGAGAAGTATGCAAAGAATACAGAAGTTCTTGAATTTCTCAACGCGAGTTTAGCCGAAGAGATGGCGAATCTCGAGAACAAGGACTACACGCGAGATAAGATAGATCTCGCGGAAGAAGAGCGTAGCGGGCGCATAGACCCTTCTGTTCGTAGAGCACTTGCGGCTGAACGTATGACAAAGGCCGAGTTTAAGCCTACTGACGTTATCGCCCAGACCGACTTAACCCCTGAACAGACCAAAATACTTGAAGGGCGACTTGCCCAAATAGACGAAGAGGTACGCCAACTCTCGAATCAGAAAGCCAATATCACGGTACAGATGAACATGGCGGTAGACGAAGAATCGAGACGGTTATTGGAAGGACAGCTCGACCGTGTGGACAACCAGATATTCGAGAAAGATGTTGAACGTTTAGCGCTGCTGATCGGCCCGCAGTTCTCGACGGAAGAGGCGACTATGGGCGAAGGGGGCGGGGTAGTATATAGAGCAAGTAAAACTAAATTTGACTCAAGCAAAATATCTGGTGAAACATTTGTAACACCAGACAAAGCCAAGGCAGAACAATGGAAAAAATCCCAAGGGTATAGCCACTTAGAAGAATTGCAAATAAGTCCTACTGCTAATATACTGAAACGCCAAGATATTCCTAAAAAGTTTGTTCGTATTGAGGATGGTTATAATTTTACGTCATTAGACGACCAAGCCGAACTCATTAAGTATGCTAAAGAAAAAGGCTATGATGGGATAGAGGACTACTCAACTCTCCCAGATGGATCGACCATAGACAGAGAGATTATAATAATAAACCCAAAAATCCTCACCGACAAAATATCGAAGACGGGCGAAGGCAAAACCCCCAAACAAATAGGCGCAGTTTCCCCCAACGCCAAGGTGTCGCTTAAAGCAGGGGCGCTTGAACACGCAAAGAACGTGAGTATGCGACGCCAGCTCGAACAGTTTAAAGAGGGTGTGCGCGCGGGAAAGAAGGTGGCCCAAGCAGAGATAAAGACCTATCAGCGGTACTTGATGAACGCCGTAGCATCGTCAAAAGTCCTTACTCCGCAGCAGCAGAAGAGGCTTCTTAATTCCTTGCCGTCAATAAACAGCGAGAAGTCTTTTGCTAAGAAAGTGGCCAAACTCGAAACGGCTATGGCGGCGTTAGAGACAGCTAACCTGACCCGTATATTCCGTGACGCGTCGTATAAAGTTTTAAAGCAGGCGTCGGAAAGTAAACGGCTTGACGCTAACACCAAAGCTCTTTTCGATAAACTTATAGCGCTGTCGAACGAACAGGGTGTTGACCCGGATTCGTTCCAGGAAGAGTACACCGCAGGGGATATAGAAGCTGTTCTTAAATACGACGTGGCTTCGCTGTCCCAGCCGTTTACCCCGCTCCCGTCGCTTGAACAGACGTACTTCGATCTGCAGGGGCTTTTTAATAAGGGTATAGATAACCTCAAAGCAGAACGCGCGGCAATAAAACTCGAACGCGAAACCAAACAGGCGGCTATAATAGCCGACCTCGCGGGCAAGCGAAAGAAAGAGAAGTTCGACGTCAACGCCCCGAGTAAGCAGTTCAAGAAGGGCGAGAAGACTTGGCATACTTGGGACACCGGCGGCTTGACACTATACACCCGCATGAAACTGCTTGCCCGTAACAGCAGCGCCCCTCTGGGCCAGAGCACTATAGTTAAGACTTTTAACACGTATAAGGCGAGTAGGACGTTCGAGAACGTAGGCTATTACTTTGAACAGAAGTTTAAGATGGCCATGCAGAAAGTGTACGGGCTTAATACCGCAGGCGAACTATTCGAGAAATGCGCTTCTGATACTACTGAGCCTATAGATATTTCTTTCGAAAAAGAGATACCGGGTACGGGAGAGATAGACGAAGAGGGCAACCGTGTACCGGGTACGGAAGAAACAGAACGTGTAGTATTGACCTTAAGCCGTGGACAGCTTAGGAAGAAGTGGATGGAGTGGCAGCGGCCAGCCGGTAGACGTACTCTTATCAACAAGCATGGGTACACCGAAGATACGATAGCCGAGTTCGAGAAGGTTATGACCGCCCAGGATTTTGAGTTCGTAAAAGAGCAGTTCAAACTCTACGACGAGGCGTATAACCTCATGGCCCCTCTATACAAGAAACTTACGGGGAAGAATCTCCCGTACGAAGAGTTCTACTCTCACCTTTTCACGTTCTCTAATCAGGACGCAGGGACTTCTATCGTAGATGTAATGGCAAAACAAGGTGGGCAAGCGGCGTTTTTTGATCCTAAACTTACGGACGATACTATATTCAAGACGGCTACCGGAGCGTCTTCGGGACTACGTAACGTGTCGGATATAGACGCTATGTCGAAATACCTTCGTGACGCCGCGTATTTTATGGGGTACGCTGAACTGACGAACGACCTCAACTACTATTTTGGCAAGACAAACCACGATGTGCGGGCTAACGTGGAGAAGTATTTTGGCAAGAGTATGCTTAAAGGACTTGACTACGAAATACAAAGATTACTCGCCGGCGGGGTGGTACGTGAGACTAATCCCTCTTTCGAGTGGGTGGACAATTTCGCTAATCCGGTAGTACGCGCCTGGTTATCGAGCCCGGTACAGATGCCAAAACAGTTGATAAATATGTTCGCTTATGCCGCAAAAATGCCGCCTAAAAACTTCGTCGAAGGGTTAGGCGACCTGCCTCGGGCCATAGCGTCGGGGGATATTAACAGGATCCTTGGTACGGCGTTTATGCAGAGGAGGATGGAAGCTGGTTTTGAGTACGAAATAGCACGTATCAGGCGTATGGCGGAAGAGGCGGGCAAGATACTCGGACTGGATAGCGGTAAAGCTAACTTCTCAAACGTAACTTTATATCTTATGAAATTGGGTGATAGAGGATCTATCGCCGCCGGCGGGTGGGCGCTATATAAGTACAACACCGAAGTCTTAAAGATGGACGAGAAGGCGGCGCTTGACGATGTTATAGAGTTCTCTACGTCCACCATGCAGTCGCTCGACCTTGACCAACTCCCTCCGGCGCTTGTTTCGGACAACGCTTTAGTGCGCCTATATACGCGGTTCAAGCAGGCTAACTACCAATACATGAATTTGGAACGCGAGACTATAGCGAACTGGGCGAAGACGGGTCCGCTAAAAGCGGCAAAACAACTTTTTATTATACACTCTTTGCTCCCTATGCTCTTTCAATTCATAGCAAGCGGATTCAAATTCCACGCCCCGGAAATGGCCCGGGCGGCTGTTCTCGGCCACTGGAACGAATTTGTGGTTATTGATACTTGGATAGCCAATACCGCCGGGTGGATATGGGGTACGTTCATGGACGCGGAATATCCTGGGTGGACGGGCGATACTAACCTCGTCAACTGGGTGGGCAAGCAGGTACAGAAGACTCTTGAAAATGTGAAGGAGATAATGGATTCGGGTGGGCTGGACTATGAAGACACGGTTAAGGCCATAAAAGAACTTGCGGGAGCCTCAGCCCCTATCGGGGGCGCGGTATCGGGTGCGGTAAGATACGCCGCTACCGTTGCAGGTGGTGTGGGCAGAGCGCTTGATGGGGAGTACGTAGACACCATGCGTAACTTCATAGGGTTCTCGGACTATATAGTGGAAAAAGAAGAAGAATAGCATTTTTGCTTTTTATAAGGTATATTTACCTACGGAGGTACACGTATGTCAATAACAGAGATAGCGCTTAAGGTAAGAGAGACTGGGGACGACAGCGAAGTAGATTTTGATTTTGGGTTCCAGATATACGATGACGGGGATATAGTGGTCTACAAGATCACTACTGCCACTGGAGAAAAAACCCTTCAAGTCCTCGGCGTGGATTATACGGTTGCCATAGATACTGACAGCCCGGGAGGGACAGTTACATATACTACAGCTCCGGCGTCAACCGAAGAATCATATATCATCTGCGCCATACAGCCGGTACAGGCGACTACCTTCCTTACGAACGGGAAGTTCACCGACGAGCAGGTGGAGAACGCTCTCGATAGGCTCACCATGCTTGTACAGCAGCTCGAGGAGATGGTGGGCAGGTGCCTTAAAGTGGACTACGAGTTCGATAATCCCGAACTTTTGCCGGAGTTCAGTACGACGGCGGGGTATTTATATTGGAACGGAACAAGTTTTGAACTATCAACGCCATCATAACGGAGGTTAAACATGAAGAAAGTATTTGCGGTATTTGTGGCTTTTGTCTTTATCGCGTCGTTAGCATATGCTACTGCTACGCAGGAAACTCTGGACGCCCGCGCCGTACCAGTGTCAATGTATGGCAAGACTGCCGGGGGTACGGTTACGGGTCTTGTGGTGTCCGCAAGCGGTGGTCTTACGCCGGCCCCTGCGGGTACGGTGGTGAGCGAGTACACTACCGTCGCTTTGACGGCGGCGGCTGCTGATTACACTACTTCCGTTTCCGACGACTGGAAGATGGAGTGGGTAACGGTCAAGGCGAGCGAGGCGATCACCGAGACAGTAACGATCAAGATAGTCTCTGATTACTCTACCACGCATAACACTACGATCGCTAGTCAGGCGCTTGTGGCTGAAACGGACTTCTACTACCACCCGGATGGTGGGCTTGTCCTGCAAGACGGGGACGAGATAGAAGTGACAGTCACGAATAACAATACGACGGGTTCGGTTTACGTGGCTATCCAGGGCCAGGAATAACTTAAAAATAAACAGGAGGAAGCAAGATGAAAAGATATTTTAAGAGGATAGGGGCGGGAGTTCTTTGCGGCCTCCTGCTTACTTCACAGATAGCTTTTGGGGAGACAAGAGTTGACGGCGGGCTTGTGGAAACCTTCCGCACGATATATGTCAAGGTCAACCAGACCTTGAGTTCCGCCGCGTGGATCGGACTAGGCGCGGCAAAAGCTCGGATAGTCTTTACCGATGCTGCGATAGATATAGCCGAGTTTACGGGTGGTGTGTTCAAAGTTGGAATAAGCCACTACATAGGCGATTCTACGCTTGACCTCGACGCGTATATAGCTTCGGCGCAGTTTACTGCAGGCGATAATTTGGTGCTTTGCTATTCCGCCAAGACCATAACCGATGATATTGATATTAGCAAGGCAGGAAGTATAGTTGGCCAAGGTATTGGTCAGACCACCATAACCTGCGCAACGGCGAGTAAGAACGTGTTTGATATGAGTACGAGCAGCATCCGCATAGCCAATATGTCAATAGTGAATAGTGGTGGTACTGGATTTGGTATAAGTTCCACTACCAACAACCTTACAGGTCTCGTCTTCGAGAATCTCGATATTACTGTAAGCGGTGCGGGTGCAAATAACTGCATACGAATACTAGGTTCAAATGCCACGTTCAGGAACGTTGTGGCTAACGGTACGTCAAGTGATAGCAACGGCACAGGAGCACTTTTTTATAACAATAGTTCTACTACACAGAACTGCACAATAAACGTTTACGACTCGTATTTTAATGGCGATGGTACGAGTGCAAATAGCTCTGGGTTCGATGTATATAATAACAACGATGCCAATACTATTACGGCATACCTGTATGGTTCTACCATTATAGCAGGTGCTGGGAGTACAACGGATGTAGCTATTACCTGTCGTTCAACAACCACCAACAACGCTGCCATATACGCCTATAACTGCGTGATAAACGGTAACGACTACGACGTGTATGAATCTGGCGGTACAGGCGATAACGTATTGTCCTTGACGAATTGTACGCTCGTCAACAACACGACCTCTGGCACGATAACGTATGGGGGAACGGTGGTGACAGGCGATGCGTACATTGACGATGACTTGAGGATTAACGGCGACCTCAATGGCATAGTGCAATCCACCAAGGCACAGCACGATGAAATCGGCATACTCCTTGACAACCTTACTGCCCCGAAAGCGATAGTCGGGTTCACAGGGACGGGTGCGACTACGACTACCGAATCGGGTTATGAGAGCGGAGCGGGTAGGGTATGGACGTATTCGGGTGGACTTGCGGCAGACAAGATATTTCAAGGTTCAACGTATGTGTACTCGTTTGACGGCACGGATTCGTACCTCTCTACGCCCGATACGGCGGATATGAGTTTCAACGATGCGGCGGGTGAGCCTTTCAGCGTAGGAGGTTGGGTGCAGGTTGTAGCGGGAAGTACCTCCCAAACCATAATAGCAAAATATGATGTTATTGCCGCAGCCAATAAAAAAGAATGGCGTTTAAATATAGATGCTACTGAAGTGGCGGCTTTTGAAGTATATGACCAAAGTGAAACTAAACTGTGTTCAAGAGCTATAAATACTGCTCTCACTACAGGGACTTGGTACTTCTTGGTTGTTACATATGATGGAACAGGTGGTGGGACAGCTTTAGCAGACCCGAATTGTTGTATGTACTTAAATGGAGTTAAAGTTCCAGATGGTGCGGGAGCGGGACAGAGTGCCGCTACGAATGATGCAGGTTATGTTGCGATGGAAAACCAAACAGGACTTCCCACCATAGGTTGTGTTGTTCCTTCTACCACACCTACGCAGTTCTGGACTGGCGATATGGGTCGTCTATTCGTAACTGGCGAGGAACTTTCTGCGGCTACAATATGGAAGATTTACGAGAGGACGAGAGGCGAGTATAACAAATGAACGACCGTGTATACCACGAAATAAACGTACGGATGGCGGGGAAGATATGGCACTTCCGCGAGCTATTCGATATAGAGGGGTCGGAGGACACCGATAGATCCATAGCCTCCGACCTCTTCTATCGCGGTATACGCACAACGCACCGCATATACCGTGAGCTTAAGAAGATATTCCACGACGAGCTTCAAGACAAGACGCTCTCCGAGGAAGCTGAAATAATCGCTAACGAACAGGAGGCTGTATGAAAGTCAAACACGCTATCGCCACGTCCGTTTTGCTCATACTCGCCCTGGTGTTTATCCTTATGGGCCTCACGGGTTGCGCTTTCAACAAGATCGCCGCTGTCCGCGTATGCGCTGATAAGGCGGATGTGTCTATAGAAGGCACACCCATCGTCATATCGGGTGAAGGCGTCAACGCTATCGTGGTATACAACTCGTTCTGGACGCTCGAGAAGGGCAGGCAAGTACCGCCCCTTTGCGACATATACTCGTCGGAAAAAGGTTCCGGCGATACCAAAGACAATACGGTGAGCATAACGAATCCTGACGTAGTTACTCGAAAGGCGGGGATGTGATGGATATAAGCGCATTGGCACAAGCATTAAAAGAACTTGGGATAACGGTGGTAACGGTAGCGTTCCTTATCTGGCTTGTGGTCTATCTCATAAAGCATACGCTCGGGAAAGTCACAGGATCGCTTGACGCTCTTATAGACAGTTTAAAAAAGCACGAGGAAAAAGCCGACGAACGGGGGCGGTACGTCAGGGAAGAACACCGCCAGATGATAGACACGCTCGGCAGGATAAACGGATTTAAGCATGACTGACTATGGGTATATTCCGTTTCATAGTAAATAAACATAAGGTCGTCGGGGCGCTCCTCGATGACATTTTCTTTTCAGTAAAGGACTTCGGCAGGAACACACGGCTCTATCAGGAGTACAAGTCGTTCCGCAAACGGCGGCACATAAAGGAAAAGAGGAAACCATGATAACTAAAAATATGCTCGGGTTACACAAGTCACCGCATGACGAACGTGATATTCTCGTTGAATCTTTCCTCAAAGACGAATCCCTGCCTGCCGCGATCGACCGCACAGCGGAGATGTCGCCGGTCCGCAACCAGGGTAATGAGGGTGCTTGTGCCGGGTTCGCCTCGGTAGTCGGGGTAAAAGAGTGGCAGGAGAAGAGGGACTGTAAGAAGTTCGTCGGCCTTGCGCCTCGCTACGTCTACGAACTCGCCAAGAAAGTTTCGGGGCATACCGAAGGCACGACGCTATCGGCGTGTATGCACGTCCTTCTTAACAGCGGCGTATGCGAAGAGAAGTATTGGGAGTACATCCCGAACAATATACCCGCCCCAAAAGAAGGATACGAGAAGAACGCGGAGAAGTACAAGACAAATACTTACGCCAGGGTGAGGAACATCGACGAGATCAAGGCGTGTATTGCCGATGAGAATATAGGCGTGGTCCTTATAGGTGTGCTTGTTTATAAGGGTATGATGTCAGATTCGTGCCGTAAGACCGGGGTAGTGCCAAACCCCTCATGCTTTGAGTACGGGCAGTATCTCGGAGGTCACGCTCTTTGCGTAGTCGGGTACAACGACAAGAGCCCTTACTTCAAGGGGGATGGGCACGTCAAGGTCAAGAACTCGTGGAGCGACGCTTACGGAGACGGGGGGTATCTCTACCTCTCGTACAAGAACATCAAGTCGAATATGATGGACGCCATGTCATGCGTTGACGTAAAAGGCTCGGGCGATGTGGTAGTCGCGAGACTTGGGAGGAGGCGGTCGTGGATAGCGTAAGACTTAAAGACTGCGATATACTCTTATTCCCGGCTAAAGGATGGCCGGAAAAGCTTATAGCTTGGGGAACGGATAGCCTGTATTGCCACGTAGGAGTTATAACATCAGCCCGCCTGGGTATTATGATCGAGGCGGGGGCAGGCAGGGTACACGCTACAGCGATAACCAATTTACACCGTGACTATGACGTGTACCGCGTGAAGAGCAAATACGACTACCAAAAGGATAGCGTGATCCATTTCCTCACTCTGGCTCTTAACGCCCATTACGACTATCTGGGTGTGGCGTATCTGGGTATTCTCAAACTGCTCGGCAAGTGCGGGATAAACACGAAGGACGCGGCAAATAAATGGCAGAAGAGCAGAGACTATTTCTGCTCAGAGTTGGTACACAGGGCGTTTATAGCCGGCGGGCTTAACCTTGTTCCCGGCCTGCCCGACAGCGACGTTATCTCTCCCGCTGATATAGCGGTGAGCAAGTACGTCAAGATGGAAAAACAGCACAAAGAGTAGTATTAAAAATCCCCGTAGTCCACACCCCAAGGGGCTACTCTCTTAAACCCGTACTTGTCGTAATACCCTTTATTAAGCTTTGGCCTGTTCTGTGCGGCACACGCGCCGCAAACGGCTTTGACAAACCGCCCGCGCTTATCTCTTACGATCACCGAATTGAGTTCCCCTTCTTCGAACTTCTTTTTGCATTTAGAACAGCGGAGCATCGGCTATCTCCTCTCCATATCCGCGCCGTAAAGCGCTATGAGAAGCGCGTCAGCGGTCGCGTGGGTTATGGTTAGGCTCGGGCACAACTGTTGTGCCCGGGCTTTCGATACGTTCTTGTCCCCTTTAGTGCGGCACCGCATGTGTGTTTGCCAGGTAAGCGGTGAGACTTCTTTCAGCGGTATGTCGTGCGCCATGACCACCGCCCTCAGAAACCCGTAGATATGCCCGAACTTGAACATGCTCGCCACGCCCTGCCCGGGGGCAGAGTGTACTCGCTCGATATAGCATACGTCGGCAAACATGAGGTATTCGTTGAGCGTGTCGAGTATATCCCGTTCCGTCCTGCCGGTGAACTTCTCGGCGGCTATCCCTCCGGGGGATATAGACGCTATCCCGCCCGACCATCCGGGGTCTATTCCTATAATAGTCATCGCCAGTCCTCCCCTCTTTCTATTCGGTTATACACTTTCTGTTTAGCTTTAGCGACTTCTTCGCTTGCCATCGAAGTTAAGAGGACGAGGAAGAAAGTCACCAGGACCACGAGGAAAGTCACGATCTGAATTGTCTCAACCGTTTCTTTTTTCATTTTTCCTCCTCATTTTAAAACGGTTTCCAGTACCCGAATTGGTATATCGCAAGAGCGAACACTATGCCCAGGAAGAACGTGACGAGATATTTAATCGCGGTGATCGTGGCTCTCACTTCTTCTCCCCCACCTCCTGTTTACCGACCTTACTCACGGCTTGACCTCCTGTATGCATTTTTCGCACATACCTCGTTTCTCATCAAAACCAGTTCCTAAAAGTATTTCTGTCTCGCAATACTGACAGAATCTCCACTCTGGGGGGTCCATTCCAAATAACTCAAACACTTCTGATATGAGTTGTTTCTGTTGCTGTCGTTTATTGACCTTACTCACGGCTTCCTCCTTAAAATTTCTTCAAGTGTTCTTATGATAGAGTGAATTTCTTTTTCAAAGTCTGCCTTGCTCCAAGTTCTATCTTCAGCCATATCCGATATGGGACTTAATAGCAACTCCAAGCACTCGTGCATAGCCGTTCTTTTTATTTCATCGTATATATTCTCGTAGGGTTTCGGAAAGTCGTTACACAGGGTAATTTTAGCTACCCTACCCTCGTACTTCCATTGGCATTGACCAAAGCTATCCGAAAGAGTACTAAACTCATAGAATACCCTCCACCCCTTGAGTCCGAGAAGTTCAATATTCTTCTTGCACTCCTTCTTGAAAAACTGAAAGTGTTTGTTATTTAGTTTCATAATCGCTCTCACGGCTTCCTCCTTCGGTTGAACTATTGTTTATACTACAATCAATCTCCGAACATAGTTTTCTACTCGGCTTTTTGGCCTATGATTACCGTCATAAGCGCGAATCGCTCCGGGAAGATATGCGCCGCTACGTATTTTACCACCCACGGGAGCAGCGATAACGCCAAACACGCTAAAGATTTTCTTTTTCCATGTGAAAATATGTCGTCTATTATCGCCGCTTGGTCTATAAATGCGGGTACATAGTCCGAATATACCGTACGCATATCTGACATTAGGCGTATACAGTCTTTCGGGTACAGCCTATGCAGATGGTGTTCCCCGTCGGCTCTCATGTTCGGCTGAATAAGTATTACTTTACCGTTATCGCATAGGTGCTCATAAGCATTGGCAATAATTTTAGCCGGATTTTTTATGTGCTCGAGTAATTCCGATACGATTATAGTGTCGTACGTCCCGCCCGGGAAGCACGTATTCAGATCGCACTCGATATAGTTGAACTTATCGTTTTTGGCGGAGACAGATATATCGGCTATGTCCGCCCGCTTTACCCCAAAATACTCTAAGAGTTGGCCGTTACCACCGCCCACATCTAAGACGCGCCCGGATATATTAGCTCTGACGGCCTCTCTGATATGCCAGTACCGACGTTTATGATACGCCGACTTGTCTACGCCTATCCAGTATTTCGAGTAGTCCATCACCATTTCTCCACCGGATAGTTGTATATGTATTTCGAATCGTCTTTCTTTCTCCCTTTATGGAGTTTGAACGGATCCTTTTCTGCCTTCTTCTCTTTGCCCTGCGCTTTCTTTACGCGTTTCATTTGACCCTCCCTTTTTACTTTTTATACCTCTTCCCTCTCCACCCTTCGGCTTTTATGGGACAGCCGGCGGCCCACTTCGGAACTTTTGTTATAACCTCGTTAAACGCCTCGACACTACCAAACCCTTCGGGTACCTCAGCCACAAGTTCGTCATGTACTGACAATACGATGGGGTACCCCGCCCTCTCCGCCCGCACCATAGCCCAGGCGAGAAGGTCGCGGGCGACAGCCTGGGTAATGTTTTCTACAATACGGCCTCCGTAAGTATCGGTCTTCGTATGTGTCGCGCCTATCGTAGTCATATATGTTATGCGACTACCTTCTACTCTTGCTTTGTGGTAAGCGAGCGATCTACCGGAAGGGAGAAGGCAGTAGAGGAAGTCGCCCCTGTATTCCCACGTCACTTTGCCCGCGGCAACCGGCTGTTTGGTAAGTATCGCCGTCCTTACCGCATGCTCTTGGTCGCGCCAGAACTGCGGAACTTTGGCGAACGAGGCGCGGTACGCGTTGATAGCGCGGTCGGCCTCGGCGATAGTAACCGTAATACCCTTCGTCGCACAAGCTGACTGAAACTTGACGTGACCCATCCCGTACCCGGCCCCAAGGATCGTGGTCTTCCCCAAGTCTCTTGTCGCCCCGCCGCCTATGGCGTTCGCCATCTTGGTGTATATGTCCACCCCGTCGGCGAACATCTTGATGGCGTTATCCTGGCCGGCAAGCCACATAAGCACTCTCGCTTCGACGGCGCTGTAGTCCGACACTATGAGGTCGTGCCCGGGGGACGCTATGAACATACCCCTTATACACGACGAGAGAAGCCCTAAAATGTCCCCATACATAAGGCGGAGAGTTTCGAGATCCATCTCTTTTACCGACCCTATCGCCGTATCGGTGTCTTTTATCGTGCCTTTAGGGAGGTTCTGGAGCTGTACGAGCTGTCCGCCCCACCTCCCGGTCTGGGCGGCGTGGTAGACAAGGGTATCACGGAGGCGGGAATCCTCGCATAGAGCCTCTATAAGCGCCTCGTACTTGGCGGTAGAGGAAAGACCCGCCTGCTGCCTTATTCGTAGCACCTGGGTCAAGAGAGGCGTCAATTTGCCCTCTTTAATG